>DATIOP010000552.1:0-10309 GCA_035472975.1 Gemmatimonadales bacterium | reverse complement strand
AGCCCTTTCCGCAGATCGGAAACACTGACCCTCTCTCCCTGCGAGAGGCCGAGTCTCTTCTCCAAGGCGGCCTTCTCGACGGGCGTCGCGTTATCGCTTGAGACCTTGTCCAGTTTGAATTGCCGAAGCGGCGGGACCGGTGACGGAGGTCCGGATGTACCGCAACCCATTCCGCCGAGGACCTGAGCCGCGGCCCGGTATCCATGCGCGATGAGGGAATCCATCTTGTTCTCGGAAAAGTCCAGTGCGGCGAAGCCCTGGACTTCAGGAACGATGAGCCGGTCTTCCGCGTGCAGGGAATCAGTGGCCTGGCTGAAAAGAAAACCGACCAGCTGATCGATGAGCACGAGAGGAGAAGCCAGGTTCACCGAATCTCCCTCGTGCCAGCCTACATCCGAGATAACGAGCCGACTCGCTCCCTCGGCGCGAGCCGCTCCCACCGGAATGTTCGCCACCAAGCCGCCGTCTCCGAGCACCAGACTATCAATCGTCTGGGGATGAAAGACGAGCGGGATGGACATGCTGGCCCGGACGGCATGGGCCAAGTCCCCGCTGCGGAGAACCACAGCCTTGCGATTGGTCAGATCGGTTGCGACTGCGCGGAACGGAATGGGGAGCGAGTCGAAGTTGCCCCTCGCCTTGAGATTACCGTGCAGGAGTGCAGCATTCAGCTTCGAATTGAGAGCGACTTCCTGGACCGCCGGCTGGCGAAACTCGAAGCGTCCCTTCCCCTGCTCCCACATGAGAAGAGGCTGCTCGGCGCCAATTGACCGTGGTGCCCGCGGCAGGTCACGGCGGAAAACGTCCTGAATCAGCAGGGCGCGGGCGAGGGAGTCGATCGCGTGACCGTGATAGCCACTGGAGTAGAGGGCCCCGACAATCGACCCCATGCTGGTGCCGACCACCAGATTGGGACGCAGGCCAAGGCTGTCGAGCACCTCGATGACGCCGATGTGCGCCAAGCCTTTTGCCCCGCCCCCGGAGAGGACCAGGGCAAAGGGTGGGGGGCTGCAGTCTTGGGCGCCTAGCGGAGGAATCGAGATGCCGAACAGGCCAATTGCGCCTGCGGCGGTCAGGCCTAACCTCATGGGCCAGAACATAATGTTCGCCCCCCTTGCGTCCGCTCAGAGCACTCGTGATACTGTTCCCGCGACGGCCACACCAGTTTTTCGGCCGGTTTCACCAGCTGGAATCCGGGAGGTCAGTGAATGACATATGTGATCGCCGAGGCCTGCATCGGCGTGAAGGACCGCGCCTGTGTAGACGTGTGCCCGGTCGACTGCATCTATGAAGGGGAGGATCAGCTTTACATCCACCCCGACGAGTGCATCGACTGCGGGGCATGCGAACCGGAATGCCCGGTGAACGCAATTTTCCCGGAAGAGGATGTCCCGGCCAATATGGTCGCCTATATCGAGAAAAATCGCGAGGTCTTCAGCAGCGAAACCCCGCCAGGCCGGCCGAAGCGATAGGCTCAAGCTTTCAGCCGGTAGGCCGGCTTTATCGCCAGCTCCAATTGAAGCGACCCTCCCCGGATTCCGTGGAGGGTCGTTTGATATCGGAACGCGGGTTTGTGATCCTGGCTACAAAGAGAGGCGGCCCCGGGATCGTATTGCTTTGGCCGCGACCCCGGAGCCGTTCATGGAAGGACATCAACCGGCGGGGTTGCAGCGATTGCCGCGTCCGTCCGCCACATATATAGACGTCTGAAAGCGCCAAATGGTTTCATGGCCGTGCGAGTGACGCTTCCGGCGACAGGCTGCGCAGAAACTCCACCACCAAGGCCGTGGCCTCAGCACCCCGTTCGAGCGGAGTCAGATGACCGGCGCGTGACACGACAGCCAATGTGGCTCCTGGAATTCCATCCGCGATGATCTTCGCGGAATCCGGAGTCGTCACCTGATCATCTGCCCCGACCACCACGAGGGTGGGAAGCCCGGAAAGCTCCTTTAGCAACGGCGTGCTGTCCGGCCGGTCGCGCATGGCCACGAGCGCCCCAAGTATGCCAGGTACTTCCATGGACGCCATCATGGTTCGCACTTGCTCAGCCAATGCGGGGTTTTCCCGAATGGTGCTCGGGGAAAGCATCTTCGGCAGCATGGCATCGGCTATCGCCTCGGCTCCGCCCTCACGCGCCTGAGCCATCGCCACATCACGGGCACGTTTGCCGTCGGGGGAATCCGCTTCGGCACGAGTATCCATCAGGATCAGCCCTCGAATGCGACTGCGGGCGCGTCGAAGCAATTCAAAGGCGATGTATCCTCCCATGGATAGGCCGCACAGTACAACCTCCTTGCGGCCGAGCGTGTCCAGCAACGCGAGCAGGTCTTCGGCGTAGGTCGCCATGCTGTAACCCAGGTCCGGCGCATCGGATTGCCCCATACCGCGCAGGTCCGGCGCAATCCGCGTCCAGTCTTCCAGGGCCGCGACCTGAGCCTGCCAGATCGAATGATCGAGCGGGTAGCCGTGAATGAAGAGGATGGCCGGGCCGGTTCCCTTGATTTCAACGCCGAGGTTAACGCCGTTCACCGTGAGCCGCCGCAGGGTTCCACGAGGCGAGCGTTGGTTCATGAACTGCTCCCAGCCTCCCGGAACCGCGACCGGACGTCCGTCCCGATCTACACAAACGAAGATGAATTCCGCGGTTGCGATGAGGGCATCGCCCTGGACCCGGCGCGCGGACTGGCGCAGCGTGAAGCTGGTGTGCCCAACATGAAGCAGTGTGGTCTGGAACCGGAGAACGTCACCCGGAAAAGCCGGAGCGTGATATTCGATTTCTGCCTTCCGCACCGCGGGCCAAGCCGCCGCGCGGGTGAAGAAATCCATCCCGGGGCCACGAGCAAGCATCTCCCAGCGGGCTCGTTCGAAGAGACTGAGGAACGAGGCCTGGTTGAGGTGGCCGAAGGAATCGCACTCGTCGGGATAGACCGTCAGGTCAACGTCGGGTGGGGCCACAGGAACTCCGCGGTAACGCGAGCTCGGCGCAGCAGAGGAGTGTCTTCCGGAGCAATCGCGATCTGGGGGTCAAAGGTATTCCAGAAACAGGGGGCGTGGTAGGAACCTCGCAGAGTCTCGAGGGCCGCGAAGGCCTTTGCCCCGTAGGTCTGCTCCAGGACCAGGTTGTAACCCGAAACCCGCTGCGCCGCGGCCCGCGCCGCAGGAGTCGGCGACCCGTATCCACCACCCAGGAAACCGGTGAGCACTCTGATTCGAGCAGACCCGGGGCGCACCTCGAGGCCCGCGTTCCTCAGCAACCTTCGAGTACCGGCCATCAACCGGTCGACCTGCCAGCGATTCGCCACGATGGAGTCCGCAACCCGAACCCCACAAAGTGTCACGTCTTGACCGGCGATCCAGGAGCCGAGGATCAGTCCCGCGATAGTTCCACCGCTGCCCAGCGGGGCGACGATCACGTCGGGCTTCGCGACCTCGCCCGCTCTCACCTGCTCCCAGAATTCCAGAGCCGCGTTCACTCCACCGAGCACGCCCAGAGGATTGGCACCGCCTGCCGGCACCCAGGTCGGCCGTCCGAATTGGGACGCGTGTCGCCAGGCCCGGATTACCGCGAACGGCAATTTCCACTTTGCATCGGCAAGAAATACTCGCGCCCGGCTTTCGGTCGCGGCCAGGGTACCCGGAACACTCCCGACCCAGGGCTGAGGAAAGAGGCCGACCGCCACGTTCTGCTGCCTGCGCTGGGCGTAGAAGGAGAGCGCGGCGAGATAGGTCGATCCGTAGCCGCCCATCGATACAATCCACGACCCCGCACCGGGAAGGATCCATTCGAGGGCGCGCAGCTTGTTCCCCCCTGGGCCGTCGAGCGCACTCTTGTCTTCGCGCTTTATCGAGAGGGAGGCGAATCCCAGTTCACGGGCGAGGTCAGGGTGAGTTTCGACGGGGGTAGGGAACCGCCCTAGTGCAACGCGGGGGATCGCGACCCCGAGGCGCTTCTCTAGAGGAAGCATGAGAGAGACGTATTGACCACGAGCGACACGGGCGACCGCGTCTCCAATTGCAGAATGGTGGTGATGCGCCCAATCTTCACCCGGCGATTTGCTATCGGCAATCTCTCACCGGGTTTACTCCATGAGGCCCATCTCCTGATGCTCGACCAGCAGCGAGTGCGAGACGTCCCACCCGCGGTGTGGGCCCACACGTGAGCGACACCGGCAACACGGCTCCGGCCATCACCCACATTCTTACCGGGCAGGCATTCGACGCGCTGATTGGACGATTCCAGGAAGCGCCTCTGCTTGCGGTTGATACCGAGGCCGCGAGCTTCCACCGCCACAAGGACCGGATCTACCTCATCCAGCTCTCCTCCCGAGAGGAGACGGCAGTGGTCGATCCTCTCGCGGTTCACGAATTGAGCGGCTTGGGCACGTTACTGAGCAACCCCGCGATCGAGATCATCTTCCACGATGCCGACTACGACCTGCGCATTCTGGACCGGGACTACGGGTTCCACGCGGTCAACCTATTCGACACGAGAATCGCCGCACAACTGCTGAACGAGCCGGGGATCGGACTCGCCGCACTGCTCGAGAAATATGTCGGCGTGAAGCTGGACAAGCGTTTCCAGCGCGCGGACTGGTCGGTCCGTCCGCTCAAGCCCGGCATGCTCCAGTACGCGGCGGACGATACCCGGTTCCTCCCGGTCCTGCGTGATTTGCTGAAGGAGCGACTGGTCGCCGCCGAGCGCTGGAGCTGGGCAAAGGAGGAGTTCGAGCTGCTGGAAGCAGTGCGCTGGAACGCGGGAGGACCTCCGGAGGAGGCTTATCTGCGGATGAAAGGCGCCCGCACCCTCAAAGGACGGCAACTTGTCGTTCTTCGCGCCTTGTTCGAATGGCGCGAGCGCATCGCCTCGCAGCTGGATCGTGCACCATTCCGGATCGTTCACAATGACACACTGCTGGCGGTAGCGAAGGCCCAACCGCGCACCCCGGCTGCCCTTCAGGAATCGGCACGCCTCTCCCCTGACCTCGTGCGCCGCTGGGGAGAAGGAATACTTGACGCAGTGGAAAACGGACTCGCGGCACCGCAGAGTTCGATTCCGGTGTTCGAGCGAAGCCGGAGACCACCGCCTGACCCGGAACGCGACGCCCGGCTCGAAAGGCTCAAGACCGCGCGTAACGCGATCGCGCAGCGACTGGATCTGGCGCCGGGTGTGTTAGGCGCGAATGGCCTGCTCGAGGCGATAGCGAATCAGAATCCCCACCGGCCGGAGGAGCTGGAAGCGATTCCTGACATGCGACGCTGGCAACGGGAAGTACTGGGAAAGGAGTTGATCGAAGCGGCCAAGGCTACTTCATGAGGATTGACCCCCGTTCACCCTCCAAGCAAGGTCCGCAGCCTGGGATCCATCTTCTCGGGAGTCCAGTAGGGTTCCCAGACGATTTCGACCTCTGCCGAGCGAACCCCCTCGAGATCTTCCACCGTCCGCTTCACGTCACCCACAATTTCGGGACCCGAGGGACAGCCCGGTGAGGTGAGGGTCATGTTCACGTGCACGTCGCCCTCGTCGCTGACCGTAATGTCGTAGACCAGCCCGATGTCGATGATGTTGAGGTTCAGCTCAGGATCCTTGACGCCGCGAAGCGCCTTCCGGACCATCTCTGCATTAATCATCAGCAAGCCTCCTGACGAGGAAGCTACCGGTCCCGACGGGAGAGCGTCAACCGCGCTCAGCAGGAGGGCTGAATTCGATCGGAGCAGGCACCCGGGACGGCTCGCACCGTGGCGTCGGCGAGACGGGCGCGAACCGCTCGGAGCTCGGAGATCGAGCGACCTACGTGTGGATCGTAGGCTCGATTGGTGAGAAAGATCAGAAACACGTCCCGGACGGGATCGAGCCACAATTCGGTCCCGGTCCAGCCGGTATGGCCGTATGTGGAATCGGTGAAGAGTGTGCCTGCCGCGACCGGGTCTTTTCCTGGAGGATCTCGCCGCTCCCATCCGAGGAGCCGGTTTCCGCTCGAGGCGCCCGGCTGGAGAAACCGTCGCATCGTGGCCGCTTCGAAGACTCGGCGGTCACCGAGCGTTCCTTCGGAGAGCCAGAGCCGGGCGTAGCGGGCCAGGTCCGTCCCGGTCGTGAAGGCACCTGCGTGGCCGGCGACCTCGCCGAACCGTACCGCATTCTGGTCGTTGACGACCCCCCGCGAGGGATGGCCATGCCAGACCCCTGTAGGGACCACGGATTCGTAGAGCGAGCGGGGAGGCGTGAACATCGTCCGCGACATCCCCGCTGGAGCAAAGACTTCTCGAGCTGCGAACCGATCAAGCGGCTCTCCCGCAACCCGATCCACTAACAGACCCAAGAGGAGAAAGTTGAGGTCGCTGTACTCCGCACTCTTCCCGGGCGCACGCTGCAGCGGTTCGGCGTAGAGCAGCGCGATGGCACTGTCCCGAGTTGGCGCCAGACGAAAGAACTGGAGATAACTCCGCAGGCCGCTGGTGTGGTCCAGCAGCATGCGGACAGTCACCTCGCCCTTTCTGCCCCCAGTGAAGCGAGGCAGGTACGAGACGACCGGCCGGTCCAGATCAACCTTCCCCTGCTCCACCAGCCGCATCACCGATGGCGTGGTGGCCGTGACCTTGGTGAGCGAAGCGAGATCCCAGATCGTGGAGTCGGGTGAGGGAACCGGGGATTTCGCGTCCCACGTGAAGTGGCCATATCCTCTGCTGTAGAGTACCGATCCCCGACGGCCCACGATGACAACTGCGCCAGGATAGATGCCCCGTTTGATGCCGGCTTCAACGATCTCATCCAGCGGAGCGAATTGCCCAGCCGGTGGAGGAAGGTGAGGTGAGGGGCCAGGCAGGTAGGCGAGGAGGCTGAGCGAGAGAAGTCCTAGTGGGATGGAGCCGCGCCAGAGCCGCTTCATGGAGATGGGGTGAGCGAGTCTTTCTGCGCGACGTGCTCCGAATCCCGTACCGACCCCGGAGGGAGTTCATAGAGTAGCTCAAGGGTCCGGTTGTCCCGGTCAGAGGCACGGGGAGCCATCGCTCCGGGATGCATGATGTCGGTGGTTTCCCCCGAGTGAGGCAGGCCGAGAGCATGTCCCACTTCGTGTAGGGCGACAGCACGCAAGGCCACCGGAGGCAGCTCGTTTCCCGCGGTATCGTGGATGGCGAGAACGATGACTGCGCGGTGGATTCGCCCGCTTCGGTCCCACGTGAGGTCGGTCTGGCCGGCACGATCAATCTGGAAGCGATCGATCCAGCGCACCGAGATCGCGGCGCCTGCGGTGTCCTGCACTTCGGTCCACCGAAGGCCGAGCCGGCGCAGGTCCCAGGCCTCCAGGGCTTCCCGGACATATCCGGCCATTGCGGGCTGGTAGCCGGGAGGACCACCGGGAACAATCGCGACGCCGAGGGTGACACCCGCGCTGCCATTTCCCCAGCGGCGAACGACCGAATCGGTCGTGGCCAGCAACGAATCGAGGTAGACTCGATCCGCCTCGCCGCGGATTCTCTGGCGTACCGCGAGTCGGGCGAGGCGGTCGAGGGGAGAAGTAACCGGTGCATCGGGTGAGGTGGTGTCGGTCGGCCGGGCCACGGCGAGGGGAGCGGCGGCAAGCCGGGTACCCGTCTGGGCAGTCGGGGACGGAGCGGGGACAGAACGCAGGAAATCTCCCGCCTTGTCGACCACCACAAGGGCGACCAGCGCAAGGACCAGCATGACCAGCACGATGCGTGGCATGAGTGCAGGAAATATTGTGGGAACGGGTTCCCGCCCGCTACGGCTAGCGTGGCTCTCCAGCGGCGCCTAAGATTTTCGCCGTGGAGACCCCACCTTCGTGACCAAGTTCTTCGCAAGAAACCTCATCCGCTGGCGCTGGGCGGTGATCGTCGCCTGGGCGGTCATCGGATACCTGGCTGCGGCCCGCGCTCCCCATGTAGTGGAGGTCCTTAATACGCGGGGAGGCAGCCGCGCGCCGACCGAGGCATCCCGGGCAGAAGAGATCCTGCGGACCCGGTTCAACAAACCGCTCAACGATTTCTTCGCGGTAACGCTCCAAGCTCCCGAGCGATTCGACAGCGGCCTGCCTCGCGAGTTGCTCGATTCCCTTATCGCCCGATTTGAGCGGCGGCGCTTCGTGACCGGCGTGATCTCATTCCGCTCCACCGGTGATTCGACGTTCGTGAGCAAGGACGGCAAGGCGACGGTCCTTCTCTTGGCACTGGTGGCGGCCAAGGGAGATAGCGTCGCACGAATGGTGCCGCCGGTTCGCAAGACGGTCTCAGAAACCCTGGCCGATCTCAGGCTCGACCCAGACACCTATCGAGTGCGGGTTACCGGCCGGTCCCCCCTGGATCTCGATATCCGCAACATCGCCGCCAGCGACAGCCGAAGAGGTGAAATCCGGCTGCTTCCGCTGACCGCGGGGATTCTGCTGCTGGCATTCGGTGCGCTGGTAGCGGCGGTCCTGCCGCTGATCGTTGGATTCCTCGCGATCTGGATCACCCTCGCGATCATTTCGGTTCTTGCGAGCTTTACTCCGATGTCGGTCTTCGTGCTCAACATGACCACGATGCTGGGATTGGGTGTGGGGATCGACTATTCGCTACTCATCGTCACCCGCTTTCGCGAGGAGCTGAACCGGGGTTTGCGGCGGCGCGAGGCAGCGCTGCGGGCGCTCAGCACGGCTGGCGTAGCGGTGCTCACTTCGGGGCTTACGGTGGTCGTCGGCTTCGCCGCGCTACTCCTGACACCGCTGGTGGAGACCCAGAGCGTTGGCCTTGGCGGCCTGGTCGTCGTGGCGGTCGCGGTTGCGCTCTCGACTACTCTGCTGCCCGCGCTCCTCGCGGTGCTGGGCCGCCAGATCGACCGCCCCCGTTGGCTCGCCCGACGACTCACCTGGTATCACGCACCGACGGCGTGGGAGCGCTGGGCTCGCAGCCTGAGCCGGCATCCGCGGCGCGCACTGGCGATCGGCGGAGCATCCATCGCGCTTCTCACGGCGCCGGTCTTCTGGATCCGCATCGGATTGCCGGCGCGCAACTGGTGGCCCGATCAGACCGAAGCCGGGCAGGGGGTCAAAGTCCTCGAAGCCATGGGCGTTTCCAACATGATTCTGCCCGTACGGATGGTGGTTGAAGCGCCGGCCGGGCAGACGGCGGTGAACGCCACGAGCCTGCGTGGACTTCGGGCCCTGTCCGATTCGCTGCGGGCCGATCCGCGAATCCGTCAGGTCCGGAGCATCGTGGATCTGGAGCCCGGGACCTCTATCCTGCAGTACTCCCTGCTCTACAGCGACCTCCCCGCCGCCAGGGAGAAGTATCCGGGACTCCTTGATGCCTACTTGAGCACGGACGGCAAGGTCGCCCTCATCGACGCGATCCTGAGCGACACCACCTCGCTTCCTTCCGGGATGGATGCCTCGCGACGAGCTCGCGCCCTGGCACACTCCCCACCCAAGCAACTGAAGGGGGCGAAGATCCTGGTGGGCGGATACACCGCGTCGAACCTGGATTTGCAGGATCTGATGCTGGCGCAGTTCCCGCTGCTCGTGTTTCTGATTCTCGCCTGCACCGGAGTCATGCTCGCCATCGCCTTCAGGTCGGTGCTCGTGCCGATCAAGGCCGTGATTATGAACACCCTCTCGGTGAGTGCCACGTTCGGGCTCATCACGCTCGTGTTCCAGTACGGAGTTGGCGGAAAGCTGTTAGGACTGGATGGACCAACCTCGGCCATTTTCGTGGTAATACCGGTACTGGTGTTCGCGGTGGTGTTCGGACTCAGCATGGACTACGAAGTCTTTCTGCTGGCCAGGGTGAAGGAGGCGTTCGACCGCAGCGGGAAGAACGATCAGGCGACCGAAGAGGGACTCTCCGCGACGGCGTCCACGATCACCTCGGCCGCGTTGATCATGATCCTGGTCTTCGGGGTCTTCGCCTTTGCCCGAGTGCTGGCGATGCAGTTCCTCGGCTTCGGGCTGGCCGTTGCGGTGCTGCTCGACGCCACGATCATCCGGATGGTGCTGGTGCCGGCGATCATGCACCTGGCAGGCGAGTGGAACTGGTGGCCTGGAGGGCAGAGAAAACGGGAGAGGGGAGAAGGGAGACGGGAGTCGGGAAGGCGGTCCAGGGTATAGAGCAGGATTACTTCTTCGCGTCCAGCCAGTTCTCCCCAATCCCCACATCAACAACCAGCGGCACCTTCAACTCGGCGGCGCCCTCCATGTGCCGACGCATGAGGCCTTTCACTGCTTCAGCCTCGGCAACCGGGGCCTCGGCGACCAGTTCGTCGTGCACCTGGAGCAGAAGCTTCGCTTCGGGATGCTCCGCCTTCAGCGCCCCGTGAATT
>DATIOP010000551.1:0-1535 GCA_035472975.1 Gemmatimonadales bacterium | reverse complement strand
GTTCGGAGCTGGTGCGCGGGAGATCGACGCCGTGCTTGGCGAAGGCGTAGCGGATGAGTCCGGAGCAGTCGAATCCTCCTTCGCCGTCCCCACCCCATTGATACGGGGTGCCCATGACATCGAGTGCCGTCTGAACCACGGACGCAACGGTGGAGGCGTCAGCCTTGGAGACGCCGTCGCCTTCGAGTGTGGCGCGGGTGGCTATGGTGGTGGGAGGTGAGGACAGCACCGGTTCGGTTGGGCTCCTGGTTTCCGGTTCCGGCTGACGCGACCGCTTCTGTACGCCGAGGTGGAACCCCAGCTCCACGCCGTGATAGTCGCCGGGCCCGAGGGCACGATACCGGCCCTCAACGCCGAGGGAGAGCGCTCTGAACGGGAATACTTCGTATCCCACTCCGCCTGACCACGAACCCCAGAACGTCTCGCTTCCTTGAGTGACCATCCCGCCCGACAATCCACCGACCAGATAGAGTCCAGACTTCCCGCCTTTGAACAGCGCGAGATCCGCCCCGGCACCCCAGAGGTTTCCGATCGCGCCTTCGGCGTCCATGTAGGTCCCATGAAGCCCACCGCTCAACGGTCCGCTGATCGGGGTCATGAAACCAATCCGGTAGGTCGTGGCCGCCGGCTCGGTGAACAACCGCCCCAGCTCGAATCCTGGGCCCTGAGCCTCGGCCCGGGAGGCGACGAGTGCCACGAGCAGCAGGGTCTTCCTCACTGCACCCTCGTGGGATAGCCGGTGTGGAGATTGACTCGGTAGCGGTTGCCGGGCCGGCAATGGAGCCAGATCGGCGCTTCGATGGTAGAGTCGTTGATCAGCCTGGGAAGGCTTCCGGTATACAGCAGCGGCACAGGAATTCGGCGGCCGTCACGTCGGATTTCAAGCACCCGTTCCTCGCATGCACTCCCGGCGCTGTCCTGAGCCTGACGGGCGTCGGTAAACCACACCTCTACCCCGGGGGCCGCGGTCAACGCCAGTGAATCTGCCGGTGAGTCGGATGGGACGGAGGCGGCCGAGTCCCTGCTTACCTGATGATCGCCCTGGCAGCCGGTGAAAGCGGTAACCGCCGTCACGCCCGCAATCCAGCTCAGGCACCTCACGCCTGCGGCGCCTCCGCCGCCGGCGGTTCCGCGGGAGGAAGCGCGTCCTCCAGGATGGGCAAGCCTTCGCTGGTTACGTGCAGCGACTTCCGTAGTCGGCGGGAGCGCCGCAGCACTTTCATCCAGACCAGCGTCATCACCAATCCGGCGATGAGTCCGGAGATCAGCGTGGTATAGAGGCCCGCGCGCGGCGCCGCGATGCCGGTGGCGAACCACGTCGCGAGCCAGGCTCCCAAAAACGAAGCTGCCCACACCACCAGTGGAGTGAGCAGCCAGCCGACGATGCGGGCGAAGAGGGCGAGCCAGCGCATTCGCCTCTATGCTTTGCGGGCCCCCAGCACCGAGATGGTCGTAGCGAGTGCCAGGCCGGGCAACACCGCCACCCCGAACGTGGGCACATTCCATCCCGCGCCGGGAAAGCCTACCACGACGGC
>DATIOP010000550.1:0-3430 GCA_035472975.1 Gemmatimonadales bacterium | reverse complement strand
GCAGGGCCAGGGCGAGCGCGAGCTTTCCTGTGCGCAGCATGAGATCCTCTGTCTTGGGACGGGCGGGAGATGCTGAGGGCCCCAAGACTTGCACAGCACGGATTGAGGAAAGCCGGACGATGCTCCTTATATTTGCCGGTTTCACGGGAGCCGAAATGTCAAAAATCGACGTGACCAGGACTTACCTCGAGATGACCTCCCCGGGTGATCTTCGGGGCTCAGCCGATCCGCCGAATGGCGTTCGGATCGAACAGGTCGAGGCGTATCCGGTGGGTTTGTTTCGGTTCTTGTACGCCGAGGTGGGGAAGCAATTCTACTGGCGCGACCGGCTGGTCTGGAGCGACAGCCAGATCGAGGAATATCTCAAAGGGTCGGTCTGGACCTGGATCCTTTATGACCGAGGCGCCCCCGGGGGTTACTTCGAGCTCAAGCGGCATGAGGACGGGTCGGTCGAGATCGCCTACTTCGGCTTGATGCCACATGCGATCGGCCGGGGCCTCGGGACCCTCTTGCTCACCAAGGCGGTGGAGGAGGCTTGGAACTTGAGTCCTACGCGAGTGTGGCTCCACACCTCCACGCTCGATCATCCCGCCGCGCTGCCGAACTACGTCAAACGGGGCTTTCGTCCGTTCCGTACCGAGGTGTATCAGACGACCATTCCCTAGCAGCGCCCTGACTTGGCCGGTTATGGAATCCGTGCGGAAGGGCAGAGATCGGCAAGGACACAGGCTTCACAGCGCGGGCGCCGTGCGATACACACCTGACGTCCATGGAAGATCAGCAGGTGTGACAGCAGGGCCCAATCCGCCTGCGGGAACAAGGGCATCAAATCACGCTCGATCTTCACCGGGTCGTCGTGAAGGGTGAGACGCAGTCTCTGGCTCAGCCGAGCCACGTGAGTGTCGACCGTGACTCCTACGTTGATTCCGAAGGCATTCCCCAGGACGACGTTCGCGGTCTTGCGTCCGACTCCCGGAAGCGCGTGCAGCTCCTCCATGGTATTGGGAACCTCTCCGCCATGGTCCGCGACGAGGGCCTGTGCCATGCCGATCAGGTTCTTGGTTTTGTTGCGGAAGAATCCGGTTGACTGGATCAATCGCTCCAGCACCGACCTTCTTGCCCGAGCCATCGCCGCCGGATTGGGAAACCGGCGGAAGACTTCCGGAGTCACCATGTTGACTCTCGTGTCGGTGCATTGGGCGGAGAGAATCGTTGCGACGAGGAGCTGGTAGGCGCTTTCGAAATTCAGGGCGGTGCTCGCTTCGGGATACGCCGCCTTGAGGCGGGCGAGAATCTGGGGCGCTCGCTCCTTGGCACTCGCCAGCTTCGGCCGGGCGGTACGCTTCACTTCGTGGCTCTCCGGCGCGCGGCGTGCTTGAGGAATTCGTCCACCGGCCGGGCGTTGAGAATGTCCCGTTTGGTCAGCCATCCCTTCCTCGCCATCCCGACACCGAAGGGTACGTGGCGGAGCCCTGCGATGCTGTGGGCATCGGCGCCGATCGACAACAGCACGCCTCGATCGCGGGCTTCGCGCAACCGGCGCCAGTCGAGGTCGAGCCGGTGGGGGTCCGCATTGATCTCCATCGCCACTCCGGTGGCGGCTGCCTTCTCCAGGATCCGGTCCAGATCGAGCGGATAGGGGTCGCGCGAGAGCAGCAACCGGCCGGTCGGATGGCCGATGATGGTGAGACAGCGGTTGTCCATCGCGGCCAGCATTCGCGCTGTCATCTCCTGCTCGTTCATGCCGAACCTGCTATGAATCGAGCCGATGACGAAGTCGAGCCGGCCGAGAATGGCCTCGTCGTAGTCCAGGCCGCCGGTCGCCAGAATGTCAGCCTCGATTCCTTTCAGGACTCGAAATCCTTTGAGACCCTGGTTCACGGAGTCAATCTCGTCTGCTTGCCGCTTGAGATCGTCAACAGTGAGGCCACCGGCGTAGGCTGCCGCCTCGCTGTGGTCGGTAATGCCGAGGTACAGGTACCCGGCGCCCTGGCAGGCCGCGGCCATCTCCACGATGGTATTGGATCCATCCGAGTAGTCGCTGTGGCAATGCAGGAAGCCCTTCAAGTCGCTCTGCTCCAGCAGGGCGGGTAGCTCATTCTTCGCGGCAGCCTCGATCTCTCCCCGTCCTTCGCGGATTTCAGGCGGAATCTCCGGCAGGTCCAAGGCCTGGTAGAAATCCGCTTCGTTGCGGGTCGCCACAAACTCACTGCCCTTCCATAAGGCAGCACCGGTCAGGGAAAAGCCACGTTGTTGAGCGAAGGTCGTGAGTTGGCTCAAGTGGGCGTCGCTGCCGGTGGCCTGGACCAGTACTCCCCCGGCATTGACCGGGGTCGTGACCACAACCTGTGCGCTCGAGCCGCCGGCGAACCGCAGCGTCACCTGGCGTTCGTCGTGTCCGCCGAACTCATATACGCCGGGCAACTGCGCCATGCGCTTGAACAGATCCGCCGGCTGAGCCTCGGCCACCAGAACCACGATCAGCTCCTTCACCAGCTCGCATCGCCGCCGCACCTCGCCGCCGATGACTGCGCACGTCACACCGGGTAATCGCTCCAGCGCGGCGCGCAGGGTCTCCGCTTCCTCCGCGGCGTGGTGCGAGAGCTTGAACTCGCTGGCCTGGCGGAGGAATGCGATGCCCTTGAGAATGTTCTCGGCCGTCTTGGCGCCGAATCGCGGAAGCTTGGCGAGGCGGCCATCGCGCGCCGCGGCTTCGAGCTCGGGAAGGGAATCGATGTCGAGGGCGTCGTGAATCTGCCGGATCTTGGCGACGCCGAGTCCGGAGACCTGGAGCATCTCCACGAGTCCGGGGGGAACCTGTTCCCTGAGTTCTTCCAGCAGGGAAGACCGGCCAACCGTGAGCAGCTCGGTCACGATCTGAAGAGTGGCGGGTCCGATGCCTTTGGTTCCCGCCAGCGTGCCATCGTCGAGCGCGGTCCGGAGATCACCGGGAAAGGCCCCGAGCGCCCGGGCTGCGGTCGTGAAGGCCCGGACCCGGAACGTGTTCTCTCCCTTCAATTCCATGAAGGAAGCGATCTGCTCGAACACGCGCGCCACGGCCTTCTGATCCATCATGGCTCAGTTGATCTCGATTGGAGCATGCGGGCGATTCCCGGCGCCGAGACGGCGCACTACCTCTCCCACTGCCGCGGCCGTGCGGGCTGCCAACTCGAGCAGCTCCTCCTGTCCCACCAGGGACGCCAGCCGTGCGCTTGCCCCACCCGCCATCACCGGAGAGAAGGGCGAGGAGCCGTCCTCACGCGCCGGGTTCTCGACTGGAAAACCATCGACCTCGAAGCACCGCCCGACCTGTTCCCGCACCGAGCGGCCTTGTCGATCGCACTCGGCCTTCCCGGTGCGGCGCTCGCCGATCGACGCCGCCCGAGCGGCCCGGGGCTCGGCGTCCTACCGCTCGCCGAGCCCGTGGCAT
>DATIOP010000549.1:0-10219 GCA_035472975.1 Gemmatimonadales bacterium | reverse complement strand
CGCCACAGGAGACGGACGGTCATGGCTTCGAGGCCTCCTCCCTGGCTCGCGGCCGGCGGCCGGTGAAGTCGTAGAGGAACAGCACGGCGTCCCAGATTTCGTCTTCCTTCAGGAACTTCTCCCATTGCGGCATGGCGGTGTCCCAGGGACCTCCTTCCTCCGGAAGCCCGGTATCGGTACCGTTGTTCTCCCGGTCGCGGTTGTATTTGAACTCCGTGAAGCTGTCCGCGGAAAGCGTCCAGGTCCAGGTGAAAGTACCCAGGCTGACGTTCTTGAAATCGTTGCTTCCCACGCTCGGGCTGGCAATGGATGTGACGCTGGCGTTCTCGTCCGTACGGTCGCGGCGGCGTAGCGCGAAGGTGAGGAAGTGCTGCTCGGTGGGGTTGGCCGTCAGCTTGCCGAAGTACTCCTTGGTGATCAGGTTTTCGTCGGGCACAGAGCCGAGGTTGTTCAGGCGGTCGGTGGTGGTGACGCTGGGCCGGCTGGCCGAACCGTAAAACCAGAAGTGATCGCTCACCAGGGGGCCGCCGAGCGAGATGCCGGCGAAATCCTGATCGGTGGTGTTCTTCACCGTGGAGTTCTTGTTGGCCGAAACGAAGCTCGAAGGTTGATATTCATAGCGCGCCTCGCCGCCGATCTTGTTGGTTCCCGCGCGGGTGATGGCGTTGACCACCATGCCGCCCGAGCGGCCGAACTCGGCGGAGATGCCGCCGCGGACGATGCTCACCTCGGAGATGTCGAGCTCGGTGATATCCGGAAAAATGTCGCCGAAATCCGGATTGGTGACGTTGATGCCGTCCAGCAGGAAAGTGTTGTCGAGGCGCGAGCCGCCGGCGTTGGGCGCCAGACGCCCGTTCTGGCTCACTCCCGGTGCGAGTTGAAAGAGGCCGCTGTAGCTGCGGGGAATCGGCAGCTGTTCGATCTGCTGGGCGGTGAAGTTGACCTGGGCCTCGGTCGACTTGACGTCGATCGTCGGCTGCGCGGCACTGACGGTGATCTCTCCCTGAACCGTCGGTTTGAGGGAGAGCTCGACCTGGGTGTCCTTGTCGAGCTCGACGACGGCCGGCCGGTTGACGTTGCCCAGCCCCGACAGCTCGGCGGTCACGTCATAGTCGCCGGGAGGCAGGCGCTGAAAACTGAAGTCGCCGGCCGCTTCCGTAACCACCGAGCGGCCGGCGGGCAGGAACGGCCCCTTGACGATCACCGTCACTCCCGGCAGTCCCGCCCCGTCGGCGGAGCGAACAACTCCCGAGATCGAGCCGGTTTCCGCCGCGAACACGGCACCGGCCAGGAAAACGATGGAAACGAGCAAGACGAATGCACAGCGCCCTCTGAGCATCACGAACCTCCCTCTGTGCCGCACCTCGAAGACAGGCGCGAGAATACGTATTTCAGGGCGCAATCCTAACATGGGATACGGGGCTCAGAGGTTTGGGATTGACTTGGACGTACTGATTTGATAAGACTGTACGTATTGGGAGGTTCGCCGATGAACACCAAGCTGACCTTGAAGCTAGACGAAGCGGTGATCGAGAAAGCCAAGACCTACGCCGAGCACCGGGGGGTCAGCCTCTCGCGAATGGTGGAGAGCTATTTTTCCCGTCTCACACAACCTGAGGATCAGTCCGGGCAACGGCCTACCGGAGTGGTGGCCGAATTGACCGGCCTGTTGGGGGGACTGCAGATCGAAGACGAGAAGGACGGCTACGCCGAGTACCTTCTCAAGAAACACTCATGACTTTACGGGTCTTTGTCGATACCGACGTCATTCTCGATCTCGTTCTTGCCCGGCCTGACTTCCTGCCGGAGGCAAGCCGGCTATTCGCGCTGATTCAGAATGGACAGATCGAGGCTTGCACTTCCCCCCTCGTCCTTTCCAATCTGTTTTACATCCTTACCAAGAAGATCTCCGCCGAAGAGGCGATCAAAGCCTTACGCAAGCTCAGAGCTCTCCTTCGGGTGCTGCCGATCGATGAACGGATGATCGACATGGCCCTGGCATCGTCCTTCAACGACTTTGAGGATGCGGTCCAATACTACGCGGCGGTTTCCGCCGATCTCGATGCCTTGGTGACCAGGAACAAGAAGGATTACGGCTCTGCCGAGATTCCAATCCTAACGGCGGCCGAGTGCGTCGCGTCGTATCATTCCACGCGAGATTGAACAGGAGTCAAGTCTCCCGGCCCGTGCAGGACACGAGCGCCTTCGCCACCTGTCCTTGAAGAGGATTTACAGCTCGCGCATCGCGCGGACGATGAAGCGATTCGGCGCGGAGCCCACGTAGGAGAACGGGTAGCAGGTGACAAGGGTCAGGGCCGGGGCGCCGGTGTCGTCGAGCACCGCGGTGTCCTCGGGGGTGACGACGCGGGTCCAATCCACGCGGTAGCGGAAGGTGCCTTCCATGGTTTCCAGGCGGATCGTGTCATTTTTACGAATGTCTTTGAGGGCCCGGAAGAAACTGTCCCGGTGGGCCGCGATCCCCACGTTGCCATGGTCGCCGGGGAGAGCGGTTTCTGGAATGTGGCCGGCGCCGCGCAGCAGGGTCGCCGCGTCCACGCCTTCGAGGACGATGGTGGAGACGTCGAGGCGGGGGATGGCGATGCGGCCGACGAGCGAGCCCTCGGCGAGAACCGGCCGGCGGGGCGTTTCCGGCTTGCCGTCGCTCGGTTGGAAGGTGTCGAGACGGTCGGTTTCCTGGGCAGGTCGGAGCGGTAGTCTGCTGCGGGCCTCGTCCAGGATCTGCGAATCGCGAGCCTGCGTGTACTTCGCGTCGAGCCAAGCCCAGGCCCAGCCGCCAATGCAAAAAATCGCCACCAGGAGCAGGACGCGCTCCAGCCAGCGCAGGGAGGATGTCGCGGCCATGATCCTGAAGGTCCCCCTCTAGTCTTTCATCCCTCGCCAATCCCGACTCTCTCACCAATCCCGACTCTCTCACCAATCCCGAATAACGAAATCACCTGGCGCGTTGGGCGCCAGGTGATCAGGTTATCCACCTTCACCGAAAAGCCGTTCAGGCATTCCGCTTGGCGTAGACGCGCACTGCGAAGAAGCCGGTCAGCGCCAGCAGGCCCATCAAGGCGAGGGTCGGCAGATCGCTCGCCGTCTTCGGTAGGCTGCTGGGAGTGGTGGTGGTGGCGTCGGTTGAACCCGTCGAGGTGTCGGTTGTCGAGCTGCTGGCACTGCCATTGTAGGAGCCGGTGGTCGTTGTGGTCGTCGTCGTAGTGTCCGGCGGCGTCGTGGTTGAGCCGGTCGTACTCGCTGGCGGAGCAGTGGTCGTCGTGTCCGCCGGCGGCGCGGTCGTGCTGGTCGTATCGGCCGGCGGCGCGGTGGTGTTCGTCGTGTCCGCAGGGGGAGCCATGCTGGTCTGATCACCGCTCGGCTGATCCATCGGCGCAGACGTCGTGCTCTCGGCGGCCTGCGTCCGAGCGTTGCTTTCAGCGGCGGTCCCTTCGGTCGTGCCATTCTCGCGCACGACCTTGTCAGTCTGCTGCTGCATCTGCGGGCTGCCCGGGTTCTGCAAGTTGTTGTTCGTCTGACCCGGCTTGGTCTCCTGCGAAGGCCCCGGTGCCGGCGTGTTCAGCGAGCTCTGGGCGAAGACGGCGCCGGCGATCAAAACGACCAACCCCGCCGTGATGGAAAGAATCTGGCGCTTCATGGAAAGCTCCTCTCGTGAGTCTACGGTTGCGGTTCCTCCGCGAAGGAACCCGGAGGCTCCTTCAGTTGAACGGCGGCAGGGAAGAGAGGCTTGGTGCTTCGAAGCCAGGAAAGCGCGCTGTCAAACCTCACCTCCCCGCCCCCGCGAGCTACACACCCCGAAACGCGTGCAATGCCAGTGCCAATTTGCGGCACTGGTAGGGTGTTGGGTTGGGCCTGGGGTCCCTGAAACCTCGCTGTGCTGGGGACTTCCGCCGATATGCGTCCTGCAGATCACGGGCGCCAAATACGAAAATCACCTGGCTCCACGGGGGGCGCCAGGTGACCAGGCTACCGTGTTACGGCCGCCCGAGAAGCCAATCAGGCATTCCGCTTGGCGTAGACACGAACCGCGAAGAAGCCGCTCAGCGCCAGCAGGCCCATCAAGGCCACTGTGGGGAGATCGCTCGCGGTTTTCGGCAGGGTGCTCGAGGTGGTTGTAGAAGAGGTTGTATCCGTCGAGGTGCTGGTTGCGGTGGTTGCCGTGTCCGCCGGTGGCGTTACGGTCGAGCTCGTCGAGTCGTTGTTCATGTCGGTGGAAGTCGCCGTCGCCGTGCTCGGGACGGTGGTCGTGGTGGTCGTCGTGGTCGTGGGCTGCTGGTTATGGCTACCCGGATTCTGCAGGTTGTTGTTGGTCTGGCCCGGCTTGGTCTCCTGCGAAGGGCCCGGGGCGGTGGTGTTCAGAGAGCTCTGAGCGAAAACAGCGCCGGCTGACATCAGGACCAGGGCTGTTGCAAGCGAAAGAATTTGACGCTTCATAGGGAAAGCTCCTCTCAGTTTACAAGTTACCTGCGAGAAGGAACCCCGAGCGGGTCCCCTCGTTTCAACTTGTAGCGGAGAACCAGGAAGACGGCTTTGGTTTGCTTCGAAGCTCGGATGGCGCCTTCAAATCTCGTTTTCCTGCCCCGCCTGCTAGACGCTCAAAAACCACTGCAAGGTCGGTGCCAATACGCGGCAGCAGATCGCTCAGAGTGACGAGGCAGTCCCCTTTGAATTGGAGTAAAGTATCCCGCGACACCCTGTGTCTCCCGAGGGTTTCCGTGCGACCGACGCTACCTCCTCCGCTCATCGTTCAGCCGAAGAGGGCCGCCCATGTCGAAGCGGCGATCCGGGGTGCGCAGCGTGGGGTTCCCTCTCCTCCCGTACAGACCAAGCCTGTCGCGACACCTCGGTCGCCGCGCCCGATCCAGGCTCTGCCTTCCCAACCGGCGGCACGCCTTCCGGCTCCGCACGTCGAAGCGGCCCTCCGGAGTGCGCAGCGTGGCGCCCCCTCTCGTGCCGTTCAGACCAGGCCTGTCACGACACATCAATCGCCACGATCGCCACGATCGATCCAGGCCCTGCCTTCCTCGACGGCAGCGCGCCTTCCGGCTCCGCACGTTCAGTCCGCTGTGGCCCAGTCCGCCAAAGCGCCCGGACAGGGATCACTTCCGGGAGGGCCGTCCGTCGCGCAACCGAGTTGGGGGTGGGGAGCGATTGGTCTGGGCGCAGGTTTGATCGCTGGCGGACTCGCGACGGGAGGGATTGGCTATTTGGCTTTGGGGCTGGGCAGCGCGGGA
The DNA here is from genome assembly GCA_035472975.1 of Gemmatimonadales bacterium. Taxonomy (GTDB): domain Bacteria; phylum Gemmatimonadota; class Gemmatimonadetes; order Gemmatimonadales; family GWC2-71-9; genus DATBGE01. The sequence goes on along the minus strand of DATIOP010000549.1, from coordinate 4,967 downwards.
GCCCTGGTGGGCCATTACGGTTCCGAGGCTTGGAGGAGGAGGCGCGGCGGTGGAGCTCCTCCGGCCGCGGCACCAGGCCCGTACGTCCCGTTCGGCCCCGCGCAAGCCACCGATCCCGTCTCCGTGGGGGGGCGCCATGGAGATGTAAAACAGCATTCCGGCCTGTTCGTACGGGAAAGCAATCACGTTCCTCCCAAGGACGTGTATCACGGAACGCCCTATGCATGGGTGGCGGAAAACAACATGCCCGCTCACAGCATTCCTTACCGCGATCACAGGACCGCTCGCGGCCGTGTCGGAGGGGCCGCCACAAGCACCGGCAGCAGCCATGTGAGTCGGGGTCATCGGGGCGTTCTCCGCGCGTACATGGGCGTCGGCGAGTTCTGGAAGGCGATGATGATCGACATCAATGATCTTCTCAACACTCACGGACTCAATCGGGATTGGCACATACCCGGTTTGCTCCAGGCCGCTCAGTACGCTCGCGACTATGGACTTATTGCGAACAACGACCAGTTGAATGACGTCAATTTCGTCATCTTCAACGGGCTTCACGGGGTCAGCGGTCGCGTCACGTTTCAGTTTGGCACTTGACGACACCGGGACAACCTGTGCGCGATCCGCTGCGACGTCAATCGCCAAGCGCTGGCAATGCGCCGAGTTGCTGAAGCAGGCCGAGAAAGTCGGCTTGACTCCAGCGCTCCACGCACCTTTCGCCCGAGAACCGGAGGATCGTGATTCCGGGGAGCGTGAATTCCTTTCCTGTGGGAGGCATTCCTTGGAATGGGCCGGTGTGCTTGCCCGTCACGACGAATCGGCACGCGGATGCCGCTTGACGGCGAACCTCGTCGATGGCTGGCCGGTCACGCACGTTGGCGCATCGGTCACGCATGCAGACTCATCGGTCATCCACGACGGCTCATCATCCGCGACCGACGGCTCATCGGTCACGCACTTCGCCTCATCGGTCACGACCGACGGAGTATCGGTCATGCGCGCCGACCTGTCAGTCACGCACCGTGCCTCGTTGGCCAGGCACGACGGTCCATCAGTCATGGACTTCGCCTCATCGGTCACGACCGATGGCTCCTCGGTCACGCACGATGGCTCGTCGGTCACGCGCGATGGCGCGCTGTGCTCGCACTACGGAGCGTCGCTCACGCACGATGGAGCGTCACGCACGCGTGGTGCCCCGCCACGCATGCACATCGCCTCATCACGCACGCGTGGTGTCACGTCACACATGCGTGATGCCCCGTCACGCACGCACGATGCCCCGCCACGCGTGCGTGGTGTCACGTCACGCATGCGTGATGGCGCGCCGCGCATGCGTGACGGCGCATTGCGCGCGAACTTTATGGCGTCGTGCATGCGTGATGTCGCATTACGCGTGCGTGATGGAGCATCGCGCACGCATGACGGAGCATCACGCATGCGTGGTGTCGCGCCACACATGCGTGACGGCGCATCACGCGCGCACTTTGTCGCGTTGCGCATGCGTGGTGGAGCATCGCGCATGCGTGATGGAGCGTCACGCACGCATGACGGAGCATCGCGCATGTGTGGTGTGGCATCACGCATGCGTAATGGAGCATCACGCGCGCGCTTCACCGCAAGGTGAAAGCGTTTCGCCGCAAGATGCAAGCGTAATGCCGCAACGTACATGCGGTTTACCGCAAAGTGCATGCGTGATGGAGCATCGCGCAAGCGTGGCGGGGCATCACGCATGCGTGGCGGGGCATCACGCATGCGTGGCGGGGCATCGCGCATGCGTGGTGAGGCATCGCGCACGCACTTTGTCTCGTCGGTCGGGCTCGGCGTTCCGTCGGACGGTGCCCGCGACTCGTCGGACGGATACGGGAGAGCATCGCCTTGCCGGTAGAGTAGAAGAACGAAGGAGGATGCTTGAAAGCCATCGCTCGAGCCGTGCTCATCGGCATGTTGGTTGTCATCGCCGGGACGATCCCGCGAAACCTCCTCTTCGCGGCGAATCTGCGGTACTTCGCGAGCATGCCATGGGCGGTGCCGCTGACCGCTGTGTATCTCTGGTTCTTCTGGAGGTATCTGAACGGCGCGGGGCCCCCTGAATCGACGGCGGAAGAACGGCGCGCGAGTCTTCGCGCCAACCGAGTAGCGGGCCCCGTGTGGGCGTGGGCACTTCTCTCCGGGGGGCTCGGCATCGTCGCCCTGGTCCTGGCGCTCCGTGTGGCGAATCGATTGGTCGTGCTGCCTCAACAGCAGCTTCCGGATCTTGCTCAGGTCCCGAAAGTCACTGTGCTGGCTTTGCTTCTCATGGCCGCTCCGGTCGCCGGCATCGTCGAAGAAGCCGCGTTCCGCGGCTACATGCAGGGCCCGATCGAGCGGCGCCACGGGTTGGCCGTCGCCATTCTGGTCACCGGGACGATGTTTGCCATCGCTCACCTGGACTTCACGTTGATCCTCTGGCCGTATTACGTGGCCGTGGCCGCGATCTACGGCACCGTGACGTACCTGACAGAGTCGATTCTGCCCGCCGTGGTATTGCACACGGGCGGGAATCTTTATTCGAATTTCGATCTGTGGCTGCACGGTAAGGCGGAATGGCAGGCTGGCTCGGGCCCCACCGCGCTGATCTGGCAAACCGGCGCCGACGCGTCGTTCCGGATCTCGAGTCTCGCGCTCCTCATCGTGGCGGCTGGAATGGTCTGGGCATTCTTCCAACTCGCACGCGCTGCTCGGAAATCAGCGCCATGACGCAGCACACCACCACGTGAAGCGTCACTCGGCCAAGTTGGCGAGCTCTCGTGAAATCAAAGCCCCAACTTCGGCCTCGCTGAGAGCGATCTCGTCCATGCGGGAGCAAACGACCTCGAGAGTCACGTCCTTGAAGCACGCGACAAAGTGCTGATCACCCTCGAACATCGCGTCCGTGTGATTCGGATGGACTCTGTTAGCTTCCATGAGCTGTCGAACGAGAGGTGAGCTCTCGACTTTGAAGAGACCATAGAAGCCAAGGCCGAATTGAGAAAGAGGATGTGACCCCCGCACTTCGTCATTCGGGTAGCCCTGCCGAAACAGAAGATACCTAAACCGGAGTGCGTGGATGACGGTCTCCGTCTTTTCGAGGAACAAGTACAGGTCGCTAGGGGTCGCGACCACGAGGCTCTCATACATGAACCGGTACGTTCTTTGGAGAGGAACTTCCGAGACGATTGGGGGCGGCTGCTTTAAAGTGTTTCTCTTCGCAAACATGAGGGGAACCTTTGGTTGTTCGATATGCGCAGGAGGGGGCCTTTTCAGGGTGAGGGCGACGCTTCGATGGAGACTGCTGTGCCTCATCAATTCCCGCCGGCACCTTGTAGCCCGGTACTTAGTCCTCTTCGTCATAGATACAGTGACGTATAGGATTTCCGCGTGCGTCGAACCACCTGAGGATGACGAACGCCGCAGAGGGGGTCAGCGGCCCTGGAACATCAAGATCCTTCGCAGGTCACAAACCGAGCCCGGAGGGCGGCAGACTCCCAGCTCAGGGCGCGAGCCGGCGTCAGCCGGCGGAAGCCCTGGGTAGGCGTCGTTCGATCCATTCCAATCGCCCTGCCAAGGGCGCCCTTGGCAGGGCGGGAATCGAGAGCGACGTCCACCCAGGGCTCGCGCCCTGGGCTGGGAGTCTGCCGCCCTCCGGGCTCGGGATAGTGGACTGTGATCGGCTGAATTACCGTGAACGCGCCACGACAAAATACGTAACCGTAATTGTGGCCCAGAGTACTTAGGCAGCCGTCTGGGGTTGGGTACCGCATTGATGTGGATCATACATCCGACGTTCCGCTCATATATGGACGGTATACGGTACGTAGATGCCAGGGAAGGTTCTTGGGCCAAGGCTCAAGGTGCTCCCCTGCGAAGTCAATTCGCGTGGCAACAGTCCGGTTTTTATAGAGAACCGCAAATCGGATCTCCCAACCTATGAGATTCTGCTTGAACTGAGTTATGAATTCTAAAATCGATTGACCAGTGGAGGTAGCACCCTCGACAGCAAGTACTTTGAGCGTGTTGCCGTAGAATTCTCGAAGAGCAGCCAAGACTTGGACACCCGCTGGGAACGTCACAATTCTCCCCGATTGAGCCTCGTGGTAGTGAATGTCGATGGCGGCGATTGGGAGTGAGCCGAGATTGCCGGCGAGCCACCCTCCCCAGATGGCACCACTTCGGCCAAGACCTAGAACGAGGTCCGGCCTCCAGCCAGAAGCCTCGATCTTGGCGAGTACCGTCTCTGCTATGAGCAATGCATCAGCCCAATCAGGGTGCGGAAGCTCGTTATGCGCCTTTTGGATTTCCGAGGACTCTGCGGCTCCTGAAGCCTTGTTCTCAGCTTTCTCGGGCTTTCTACCATCACGCCTAGTCAAAAAGTCAAGATAAATACCAAGCGCAATAAGAACTGTACCAGCGGCTGCGACCCCTGTTCGGGCAAACCCTCCATCGAGGCGAATGATGGCCTGCCCGTAAGGAATCTGAAGTCCAGCGGCCAGCAACCAACATGCTGTTCCTATGAGCACCAAGGCGACGAAGAGGGGTAAGCTTTTAAGGGAGTCCAAGGATTTCCTTCTCCATTAAGTAACCTCTGCCAGAACTCTCATAGTGATCGCCGATGCCCCAATGCTCGCAGCTTTCGAGGCTGCCAACCGGCCAATGGCACGCATACGGTCGAGCCCATAGGCAGCTTGGGTTTCCCATCTTTCATCCGTGATACGGGGAGTGATCGCGTCGAAGTACCAGCGGCGCAACTCCAATGCTGCTTCCCGGGAGACCTTGATCGCACCGGCGCCTTGTCCGAATGCGATCCAGATCTGGGCCATCATTCCTTCTTCAGTGGCGGTCACGGGGCCTCAACCTTCCTGTCGGCCCCCAGACTGGGGGCCTATTCCTCGTGAGGATATCTCAAAGTAAGGGTGATGTGGACGGCGGAGCCCCCGCCCCGTCCGGAGTGATGA
>DATIOP010000548.1:0-5598 GCA_035472975.1 Gemmatimonadales bacterium | reverse complement strand
CCGGACGCCTATCTGCTCAATTCGATCTATCGACTGCAGCTCGGCGGGAATATTCAGTGGAAGGATGCGTGGTACAGTCATCCGGCGGGTTTCGGAAACACGCTTCTGGTCGATGGAAACCTGATCTCTAATGGAGCACGGCAGTTCTATGAACCGGAAACCTGTCCTGGTCGGAACGGGCCTGCCCAGCGTGACGTTAGCTCAGGCGACGTCCCCCCTCCCAACGGGGAAGGAGGACAGGGGCTAGGTCCAACCTTCTGACGGTTCGGAGTGTCGGATAGCGGTCGGGTCACGGGGCGAACAGGGCGGACAGGGCGGACGGGGCGGTCAAGGCGAGTGGGGCGGCAGGTCGTGCAGGGCGGACATCTGAAGCCCACGCCCCTACCACCTACTCCCTACAACCTACTCCCCACTCCGTCCGTCCCAATGCGAAACAAATAGACCGCCCAGCCCGTCCGGCTGCGCCAAGCCGCTCTACCATATAACTGATCACCTGATACCCAACGCCGAGTCTTCCGAATGCGCCACTTGAAGCTCGCCTTCCGAACGCTTTTCAAGACCCCATTCGTCACGGCGGTCGCGGTCCTTTCTCTGGCCCTCGGGATCGGAGCCAACGCGGCGATCTTCTCGCTCTTCGATCAGATGCTGCTCCGCCCGCTCCCGGTCGATCATCCCGAGCAGCTCATCAACCTCTCCGCTCCGGGGCCCAAGCCCGGGATGCAGTCCTGCAACCAGGCCGGGGACTGTGACGTCGTTTTCAGCTACCCGATGTTCCGGGACTTGGAGAAGAGTCAGACCGTGCTTTCGGGTCTCGCCGCCCATCGGGGATTCGGGGTAAACCTTTCCTTTAAAGGTGAGCCGATCACCGGAGACGGGATGTTCGTCTCCGGTTCCTATTTTCCGACCTTGGGGCTGACCCCCGCCGTCGGCCGTCTGCTGGGCCCGTCAGATGATGCGACCGTCGGATCCAACTACGTCACGGTACTGAGCTACAGCTACTGGCAGGCCCACTTCGGGGGCGATCGCGGGGTGATCGGTCAGACCCTCACGGTGAACGGCCAGTCCCTGGAGATCGTCGGTGTGGCCCCCAAGGGCTTTGAGGGCACGACACTTGGCACCCGGCCCCTGGTCTTCGTGCCGATCACCATGCGCGGCGTGGTGTGGTCGGGACCAGCCAGCTTCGACAATCGCCGCTCCTATTGGGCCTACCTCTTCGGGCGACTCAAGCCCGGGGTCATGCTGGACAAGGCCAAGTCCGCCCTCAATGGGATCTACCATCCCATCATCACCGACGTCGAAGCGCCGCTCCAGGAGCAGATGAGCGATGCCACGATGGTGAAGTTCAAGGCCAGGGAGCTTGGAGTGGCGGCGGGCCCGATGGGTCAGAGCTCGATACATAAGGAAGCTCGCACTCCACTCCTCATGTTGTTTGCCATCACCGCCATCGTGCTCATTATCGCCTGCGCCAACATCGCGAATCTGCTGCTCGCGCGTGGGGCAGGGCGCGCTATGGAGATGGGCGTGCGACTCGCCCTCGGCGCCACCCGGCGGCAGCTCCTCCTCCAGTTGCTCACCGAATCCGTACTGCTCGCCTTCCTGGGTGGCATCGCGAGCCTGATCATTGCGCAGTGGACCCTGTCGCTCATTGCCTCGCTGCTCCCGCCAGAAGCGATTTCAACTCTGCGCTTCGAGTTGCAGCCGCCCGTCATTCTGTTCACTGCCGCCGTTTCCCTGGTGACCGGAATCCTGTTTGGACTCTTCCCGGCGTTGCACAGCACCCGCTCTGACCTGGTGACCTCGATCCGGGCCAACGCCGGCTCGATCCAGGGCCATCGCGGTGCCGCGCGGTTCCGGGCCAGCCTGGTCACCGTTCAGATCGCTCTGGCAACCGGCCTGCTCATCTCCGCGGGATTGTTTCTCAAGAGCCTGATGAACGTGACCCACGTGGCTCTGGGGGTGAAGGTTGATCACGTGGTCACCTTCGCCATATCGCCCGAGCGGAGCGGCTACGACAGCGTTCGTTCGGCCGTGTTGTTCGATCGCGTGGAGCAAGAGCTGAAGGGTCTGCCAGGCGTTACCGCTGTCACCGCGTCCCTGGTCCCCCTCCTGGCGGGTGACAACTGGGGCACCGATGTGGACGTGCAGGGCTTCCCGTCTGGTCCCGACGTGGATAACAACTCCCGCTTCAACGAGGTCGGCGCCGGCTACTTCGGAACCCTGGGCATCAAGCTGATCAAGGGTCGTGAGTTCACCGATGCCGACCGGAAGGGCTCGGGCAACGTCGCGATAATCAACCAGACCTTCGCCAAGAAGTTCAAACTGGGCGACGATCCGCTGGGCAAGTTCATGTCGACCAGCGGCCCCGACTCGATGAACATCCAGATCGTGGGCCTGATCGAGGACGCCAAGTACAGCGAGGTGAAAGACACCATTCCGCCGGTCGTCTACACCCCCTGGCACCAGGACAGTCGAGTCGGATTCATCAATTTCTATGTGAAGACCTCGACGCCGCCCGAGACGATTCTTCGCTCCATCCCGACTCTAATGAAGAGGCTGGATCCGGGGCTGCCGCTCGAGGGTCTGAAGACCATGCCGCAGCAGATCCGGGAGAACGTTTTTCTCGACCGGATGATCAGTATTCTCTCGGCATCTTTCGCGGTCCTGGCGACACTGCTTGCGGCGGTTGGACTCTATGGTGTGCTTGCCTACACCGTGGCGCAGCGCACTCGGGAGATCGGAGTCCGCATGGCATTGGGTGCCGATGCCGGACGGGTCAGAGCCCTCGTGATGCGGCAGGTGGGCGTGATGCTGATCGTGGGCAGCGTCATCGGCATCGCGGCCGCCGTCGGCCTGGGCCGCGCGGCGAGCAGTCTGCTGTACGGACTCAAGGGGCACGATCCGGTGGTGTTCACTCTCTCCGTGCTGGTGCTGATGCTGGTCGCACTGGGAGCGGGATACATCCCGGCTCGACGGGCATCACGGGTCGATCCGATCCAGGCGCTTCGATACGAGTAGGCGGAGGCGGGAGGGCCTCTCAGAAACCTCGGTTCGGGAGCAGCCGTACAACGGGGAATGAAAAGGTGCCGAACGACCAGATCGAGCATTGTACTCACCGCCGGAGTCGCGGTTTTGCTTGCGAGCGCGGTTCTCGTGAACGGCGCGCGGGCTCAGACCAGCGTCGCCGACCATATTCGGGCCCGCCCGAAGGTGGTGTCGGACACGGCTACCCCTGGACTCAGCGCGCTGGGCGTTTCTGCCGATCGGGATGCCTATCTCTACATTCCCCAGCGCTATAGTCCCGGCCATCCCGCGCCCCTCCTAGTCCTGCTGCATGGTGCAACACAGAGCGCCGAGTTGTGGACCGCGTCCCCCGCGCTGTTCGCAATGGCTGATACCATGGGACTCGTGCTCCTGATGCCTAATTCGAAGGACCGGACGTGGGATTTGATGATCAGTGGGTTCGGACCCGATGTACGCCGCCTCGATTCAGCCCTCACCGTGGTTTTCCACCGCTGTAACATCGATCGAAAACATGTCGCGTTAGGGGGCTTTTCGGACGGGGCGAGCTACGCGCTTTCTCTCGGAGTGAGCAACGGAGACCTCTTCGGCTTCCTCATCGCGTTTTCCCCGGGGTTCTTCGCGCCTGCCGGAGCGGTGGGCATGCCGCGCGTATTCGTCGCCCACGGCACCAGCGACCAGATCCTTCCGATTGCTACCACCAGTCGGCGCATCGTACCGCTGCTGAAGGAAGCCGGGTACAACGTGACGTATCACGAGTTCGAAGGGCCCCACACAGTAAAGGCGGACCAGATGCGGGCGGCGCTCGCCTGGTTCGTTGGCAAGTAGTCGATCCGGTGCAGGCGCTGCGGTACGAGTAGGCGGGAGACGGGAAAGCGGGAACAGGAAACAGGGAACGGCGAAGGGGCAGGTTACACCTCATCCCGAGCGCAGCGAGGGATCTAGCCTCCTAGCCTAGACGTCAGGCCAAGGACACTAGATCCCTCGTCGCTTCGCGCCTCGGGATGAGGTGTTACCCTCGCTCCTGCGCCATTCCCCATTCCGCCATTCCGCCATTCCCCGTTCTCCCGCCTCTACGGCCTACTCCCGAATCGCCGGTGTCCGTGCCCGGATGGTTTGCGGGCTGCCTGGCTTGCCGGCCGGTGACCTGCGCGTGCCGCCTTGGCGTCCCTTCGCGCCCGCTCCTCCTTCTTTTGGGCACGCATTGCGGCTAGCCGCTCTTCCAATGGCACCTCGAGGCGCGCTTCCGGCCGAGCCTTGTAATCGAAATCGGGAACCATCACCCTCGGCAGCCGCCGGCCGATCGCCCGCTCGATGTTCCGCAGATCTCCCTCCTCGTCCGGCGCCACGAAGGTAAAGGCATCGCCGACCGCTTCCGCTCGCGCCGTGCGGCCCACCCGGTGGATATAATCTTCGGCCACCTTGGGCACATCGAAATTCACCACGTGACCCAGCTCTTCGATATCGATCCCGCGCTGGGCGATATCGGTGGCGACCAGGACCCGGTATTTCCCGCTCTTGAACCCGGCCAGCGCCTGGGTCCGCTGCGGTTGCGACCGGTTCCCGTGAATCCGCTCCGCCTCGATGCCGTTTCGAACCAGGAACTTCCACACCCGATCGGCGCGATGCTTGGTGCGGGTGAAGACCAGCGCCTCCTGCAGCTCGCCTCGCTGGAGCAACGTCAGGAAAAGCGCGGACTTGAGTTCCTGCGGCACGGGGTAGACGGCCTGAGTGATGCCCACTGCCGGTGCTGCCTTCCGTCCCTGGTTGATGGTCACGGGGTCGCGCAGCATGTCGCGGGTGAGTGCCGCGATCGGATCAGGCATGGTCGCGCTGAAGAAGAGCGTCTGCCGCTTTGCCGGCAAATGGCGGAGGATCTTCTTGATTTCCGGCAGGAAGCCCATGTCGAGCATCCGGTCCGCCTCGTCCAGCACCAGCACCTCGAGCGAACCGAGTTTGGCGTAGGGAGACCTGAGGTGATCGAGCAGTCGGCCCGGCGTCGCGATCAGCACGTCGACCCCGGTGCGGAACGCGTGCTCCTGCGCGGCCATTCCAACTCCGCCGAATACCGCAGCGCCACTGACCGGGGTGTGTACCGCGAGGTCATTCAGGTCTTCCAGGATCTGCGCCGCAAGCTCACGAGTCGGAGTGATTACCAGTGCCCGGGTAGCGCCGCGGGGTCGTTCGATGAGCCGGTGCAGGATGGGTAACAGAAACGCTGCCGTCTTCCCGCTCCCAGTGCTGGCACAGGCGAGCACGTCGCGTCCAGCCATAGCAGGAGGAATGGCGTCGGTCTGTATCGGGGTCGGACGAATGAATCCCAGCTCCTTGATGCCCTTCAGGAGACTCGGGTGGAGCTTGAGCGGGGTGAACGGCAAGCGACAATCCTTTTGAGCGGGTTCGCGAGAGCGGGAAGGATAGGCGCGAGGGGGGAGGGGGGCAAATCGGGAGACGGGAGACGGAGACAGAAGGCGGGAACACAGAACAGAGAACAGGGAACAGGGAATAGGGAATAGGGAACCGGGAATGGGGCAGCAAAAAGGGTGACACCTCATCCCGAGCGCAGCGAGGGACCTAGTG
>DATIOP010000547.1:0-12112 GCA_035472975.1 Gemmatimonadales bacterium | reverse complement strand
CGCTCGATGCTATGGCGCAGCGACGACGCACCGCATGTGCTGATCTTGGGTTCCATCCACTTTTGGGACGGGGCATTGCCAGATTGGATACTGGAGGTCCACGGCGGTGCTGACGCGATTGTTTTCGAGTCCGACATTCGGAACCCAATGCCTCCGCCTTGCGTACCGCCCGGCTTGTCGCTCACCGCTCTAGACTCGGAGCTTTGGTTGATTGTTGAAGGTACCGCCCTGGGCCTCGGTTTAGACGCTCAGGCCGTACACGAGCTGAGCGATCAATACCCATTTGCCATCGGAGGAAGGTTGGGGGCCTTGTCTCTGACGCAGGCGGGAGCGCACTTCGAGCAAGGTCCCGATGCCGTGTTGACAGAGCGCACTTCAAATCCGCTTAGTCTCGAAACCTTCCCGGAATTCTACCGAATTCTCTATCAGGAGACGTCTCTGGCGGAGCAGATCGCTTCCTTGCGGATCACGATAAAGCAGTTGGGCGAGTTGCCGAAACGCTTTCTGCGCGCTTTGGAAAACTGGAGAATGGGAGAACCTGAGGCAGTCCTCGACGCTCTAGGTTTCTCTCGGCACTTCAACGAGTTTCCAGGACTCGCTGCGGGACTGTTCGCTAACAGACACAAGTTATGGCTTCCGCGAGCCGAGTACTACATCCGAAGAGCTGCCGAACTCGGGCACCGGCTCCTCATTGTTGTGGGGTGTTCGCACCTCGCGGGGCCCCAAACCTTTCTTGCGGATCTTCGGGACCGCTATGGTTACAAATTCCGCCGATTCTGATCCCTCCACCACCCAGGCCGAGTTAGGAATGCCGTAAATGGATCGACCGTATTACTCCCAGCGGGCGGGAAGACCACCTGGCTTAGCTGTACTGAGTCTCCAAGACCTCAAGCGGAACTTCAAGGCGCAGTTCGACCAGTTGAACTATCAAGGGTACTTTCAAGAGTATCTAGGTTTCGAGTGTGTTGATGCTGGATTTGTTCCCGGCTTGGTTGGCACCGACTTACAGACCGAGCTATTACTCACGCTCCGAAAATCGAATCTCTGGCCAATTCACTCGACGATTGATAGCTGGTTGGAGGATGACCTTTTTGACATGGTCGAGTTTCTACATGATCTATCTCGAAGCCGACAAAGCGCTATTTCCATGATTACAGTGGTTGCGGTTGGCACTGTGATGAGTTTGACCGAGAGGAAGGGCGGCTTGAATATCGCAAGAAACTGAATAGGTTTCTCCGAGCCTACGATTCCGGCTTCGAGTTGTCAGAGATGGGGGAAGTTCTCGCTCTTGCAGCGACCGGCTTTGAGCCGCTCCTCGCTGCTCCTCTTCCTCATGCTGATATAGAGAACGTGGCTTTTCGAGTCGAGGCCGCTATCCAGAAATTCAGACGGCATAGGTCCTCGGTCGAAGACCGAAGAGATGCTGTCCGCAACCTGGCGGATGTTTTGGAGTTTCTTCGCCCGAAGATCAAAGAGGTCCTTGTCTCGAAGGATGAACAGGATTTATTTAACATCGCCAACAATTTCGGAATCCGCCACCACAAGGCAGGTCAGAAGATTGACTACGACAAACCGATCTGGCTGAGCTGGATCTTCTATTTCTATCTTGCGACCATCCACGCAGCCGTACGGCTCATTGAGAAGTCGAGCGGTGCCACTTAACGAAAAGAGATTACTGCCGCGCGCAGCCGTGGGGTCCCCTGGCTCAGGGCCGGATATGAATCACCTCTGGTTTCCCTTGCTACACACCCGACGTAATCGCTATGAACCAAACAAAGGCTCCAAGAACTGCGAGGAGTATGATTAATAATGTAGCACCTACCACAAATCGTTTTACGGGAGGCATTCGTGGAAATTCATGATTTACCTCGAAGATGGTCAGTCCCGTTGCCGCCTGGAAGAGCCCCGCTGCCACTGCGACAGCCGGCAACCCAAGGATAATCGCTGGGAACCTAATTCCTCCTGGAATTATGATGTACACACCCACGAGGACTGCGGCGGCGGCGATTGCAATCAAAAGCCCAAGGGCTGCTCTGCCGATTCTCCTGCCAATCCTCTTAGGTCGTTCCGCGACAAGGGGAATGTGACAGTCACGGCACTCGACCCACCCGTCCACAAACTCTATGTAGCATTTCGGGCAGAACATCTGGGACCTCCTTCTGAATCGCGCCCTAGCGACCCTCGTCCTGGTTTGAGTTCCTCGCGCCTGACTTGGCAGAGTGGGGTTGACTTCCATCAACCTATTGCTTGCAGAGTTACCTACCTGCCAGGGATAGGTGTCGAGCTTCCGCTGCTGAGCTCTGCTCGGGCCTTGGTATTGGCCAAGCATAAGCCTACTCTCAAGTTGTCGGGTACAACCCTTAATGATACCATGGCATCATGAGCAGCGCCAAGATTGCCCTCTCCCTGGACCCCGAAGCTCTTAGGCAGGTCGACCAACTCGTCGAAGGTGGAGTCTTTCCGAGCCGCAGCAAACTCATTCAGGACGCTGTCGCTGAGAAATTGCAGCGCCTGGAGCGGATTCGCCTCGCTCAGGAATGTGCCAAGCTTAGGCCCCTTGCCGAACGGGTCGCGGCTGAAGAGTGGTTCCGGGGCGAGGCCAAATGGCCCGAATACTGAGAGGCGACATTTTTTGGGCTGACCTCGATCCTGTCCGCGGCCGGGAACAAGCTGGCCGAAGACCGATTCTAGTGTTGAGCCAGGATGTTTTCAACGAGCGCTCAGGCATCGTCTTTGCGGTCACGCTCACCAGTCAAGAACCGACCGTCGGCTATCCTCTGGCTCTGGAGGTCCGGTCCGCCCCTCTCCCGAAGCGCAGCAGATCAGCCAGATTCGTACGCTCCACCGAGCGCCTCGGGGATCTGCTCGGACGATTGTCTCCTGAGGAGCTTCAAGTGGTAGTCGAGGGCTTGAACGAAATCGTTGGCGATTAGGTCGTCTTCGGCGAAGCGGCCTCTTGGAGCCTCCCGACAGGACTACGACAGGAGTAAGGACTCTGTGCTATGCCGCAAGGGATAGGTGCTAGGCTTCCCGCAGCTGGCACGTTGCACCGGTTCGTCTCGATCGCGAGCCAGCGACTCCGAGGGTGTCGAAGGGCCCCTGGCCCTTACTCGGCCTCCAGGGCGGCGTAGACCTTGTCTTTCTTCGTCAACCAGGCTACGTCGCCTTGCTCGGCATGCTCTTTGACTTCCCGTAGGAACTGCACCGTTTCAGCTTCATAGCAGGGCTCGGCCGGGTCATCGTCCGGGACGACCATTTCGATCTCTACCGCAACGACATACTTCTCGGCCTGAATCAACCGCGTCCGCTTGATTCGCCGACCAGGAATACTCATGGTTCAATCCCTGTCGAAATGGACAGTTACTAACTTTGCGACTTCACTCTGGCGCAAGTAAGACCAAACAGCCTTGAACTCCGGGTCGTCCGGTAGGAGCTCACGGTGCCAGCGTATCATCAGAAACCAACGGAGAATTGGAGACGAGCGCCTTGATGGCAGCCTCAAGAGGTTCGCTACGTCTTCGGCTCCCGACGGCTACGTGCTACAGCTCTAGGGGAAAGCGGCATCGGCGAAGCTTCGGGCCAAGCGTCCATTTCGATGGAGAGGTCCGAATTCGGTTCGGGTGACGCATTTCGTTCGGGCTACCTCAGCCCGCGGCGCGGTGGAGTCTCCGCCAGAAGCCGAGGCGACGTAGGAATCCAACTGCGGGTCAGGCAACAGCCGATGGGCGAAGCGCCCGATGCGATGGCAACACGCGAGCTCGCTTCGTGACACGCGCCGGAGAGCTCGTGCATCACGAGATTCGCGGCGTGCATCACGACGAGCTCGAATTGCGTAAGGCAACCCGGGATCAGCGTAACGCAGCTCGCGGGTCGCGTAACGCAATCCCCGTTTGTAGTGACGCAACCCGTGGGTCCGGTGACTCAACCCGCGGGTCTGGTGACTCAAACTGCGATGGCGGTGCCGCAAACCACGACGGCGGTGAATCAGCTCCCGGAATTGGTGAGGCGGGTCGAGACCCACGTAAGCCCTCAGCGGATCTCGGTGACGCAGATCGGGTTGGCAGCGAGGTTGATCGAGTTGGTGATGGCGCAGACCGCGAAGACTGTGCCTCTCAGCAGCATCGAGAGGATGTACTTCCATTTGGGCGAGGCGCCTTTCCCGGGGGCGTTGTCGCGCACGACGTTCCGATGGACCAGGAGGAAGTGCGGCCTGAGTCGGGTCCGTGCGGGATAGGTGCCTTGGTCTCGTTGAAGGACCGTCGCGACGGTGCGGGTGTCATATGACTCCGCTTCCTCGGCCACTAACAGCTAAAGGGCGCCGGGGACGGCGACAGCCGTACCGCGAACGACCGGAGAGATGCGACGATGAGACGGCAAACTCACAGGCGATGGGTGGGAGTGGTTTCGGCGCTTGCCTTGCTGCTCGGCGTCTGGGCTGCCGCCCCGGTCCCCGGCAGCGGCGCCTTCCTGTCGAAGATCGGTAACTCGTCGCCCGGGCCGTGTAGTCCCAGCGCCACGACGCTGTGTATCGATGACCAGTTTGGGGACGGCCGCTTCGAGGTCAAGGTCCGCTATCAGACCACGCAGGGCGGTGGCCTTTCGGGAGACGGCCATGCCGTGGACCTCGGCAGTCTGGGAGTGACTCACGGCGGTCTCTTCTGGTTCTTCAGCGCCGACAACCCGGAGATGCTGATCAAAGTGATCAACGCCTGCGAGCTCAATCAGAAATTCTGGGTCTACTACTCCGCCACCACGAACGTCAGCTTGACCGTGACAGTGACCGACACCCAAACCGGAGGATCGGTGGTCTACAGGAATCGGGATCTGACCCCGGCGGCGCCGGTTCAGGATACTTTGGCGCTGCCCTGCGGCTCCGAGAAGGCGGGCCGGATGGCGTTCGTGAGCCGGCTTGGCTCCGTCAACCGGATCTATCTCATGGATGTTGACGCCGCAGGCGTGGGTTCCAACCCGACACGGCTCACCAACGACGGGGAAGCGGAAAACTATCCCTCATGGTCTCCCGACGGGAAACGCCTCCTTTATCAACGTGATCTCAATGGTTCCGCGATCTACGTGATCAACGCGGACGGCACCGGCCAGCAGCGCCTCTCTCCGGCGCCAGGGTTCGACGTCACTCCGAGCTGGTCTCCCGACGGCACCAAGATCGTCTACGCAAGACTGCACACGGCTCCTCAGCCCAACATGCCACCTCTGACCGATATTCGGATCATGAACGCGGACGGTACGGGGGATCACGCCGTTCTGGCAAATACCGTCTTCAGCGTTGAGCCTCGGTGGTCCGTCAACGACCAAGTGGTGCTCATGAGCCTGATGCACGGCAGTGAGCTGGAAATCTACGTCATGAACGTCGACGGCACCGGCCTCCGGCAGCTCACCAGCACGGCGACCAATGGCGACCCCGTGTGGTCTCCGGATGGAACCCGAATTTCGTTTGGCTCTGATCGCGAGGGCGGAAACAAGCTCAATATTTTTGTGATGAACGCGGACGGCAGCCAGCAAGAGCAGCTTACCCACTTCGATGTGCCCTATGAAGCTGGCGACACGAATTGGTCCAGCGATGGAAAGAAGATCGCCTTCGAGTATGACATCAACGGCATGAGGCAGTCCGACCCCAATGCCTATGCCGAGGTCTGGACCATGAATCTGGATGGCAGCGGCGCGACCAGCACCAAAGTGCAGTGTAGTGCTGTTGGATGTGCGCCGCGCTGGCAGCCGAAGTAGCGGCGGGCCGATCGGCTGCCAGCGGCCTGCGATGTTTACGCTGCGGCTGGGGCGTCCGCGTCCGGGCCTGCCGGCGCCGGGGTTTCCGCCTTTTGCTTGTCCTTCGAGGGCGTTTCCTCGCTCTTCTCCCGTGGCTTGATCGTGGAGCGCACCACCATGAACTTATTGAGCAGATCGAACCAGAAGGGGGCGCCAAGGGAGACGGCCAAGCCGGTGAGGATGAGTCCGAGCAGCTTGAGGACCATCGCTCCCAGCCATTCACCCGTAGTGCGGTTGCCCTGCTTGATCTCCTTCAGATCCCAGCCGAGGGGGAGCCCGAGGTGATTGATGCGATTGAAATTGGCGTCGATCTGTTCCTTGGAAACAGTGCCGGAGGTGCGGGCGGCGGCGGCGTAACCCTCGGCAGCGGCGGCAATGGCGTTGCGCGTCGGAGTATCCAGGTAGAGCCGGTCGGCGATCCTGATGCTGTCGATGTTAAGGGCGACCGCAAAGGCCAGACCGAGCATCAAGAGGATCCACTGTGTTCGCCGCTTGTACCAGCCCGAAACGCGGTCCATGGCATCGTCATACCACCGCTCCACATTCACTCGCGCCCGCTCGAGGTCGGTTCCAGCCTCGTCCATGAGGGTCAGCAGGGCCCGCTTCAGATCGGAATTTTGCATCTGGGAAACCACTTTGCGGATCTCGGGCAGGCTCCGCGTCACGGCGACGGCCGTGTCCTTACCCTCTTGCGCATAGGTGGCGAGGTTCCATAGGGCGAGCGAGAAGGTCTGGGCAGGAATGTAGGAGGGGAGGTCCGTCCCCGAGTAGAGCGCCTTGACGAGCGGATGTTGGTAGAGATCCTTGACCAGTTGGGGATCACCGAGAAGGTTGGCGATCCCCTTCTCCAGGTCCTTCGACCGGTTCTTCAACTTGGATTCGATGTATTCGTTGAGCGCCGAGCAGATCAGGCTGATCAATAGATAAACGAAGATCATTCCGATCGCCACATCGAGGATCGTCGATCCAAACATGGTGCCTCCTTACCCGCGGTCATTGAAGAGGTTGAACAGACGACAGCATACACCCCGCCGCCTGCCCTCAAGACGAATGAGAAGAGGCCATTCCGAGCCGCCTGGGTGTCGGCCAAGGAGTGGAGAAAGAAGTGATCTCGCGAAGCGAGGATGATCCCCTTGTGGGACTCGCGGTTCAGGCGCCGTTATTGGGGCCGGATCGCGCCGCATGGTCGGCGAGTTGAGGGAGATCCGGGCTGCTCACGTCGTCGACCACCACCGGCCGGAAATGCCAGCGGCCCCGGCCGATGAACAGCGCGCCGCCGGCGATAGCGAAATCCTCGATGGGGTCCAGGAAGGCCCGGCGGAAGTGCGTGAAGGCGGCCGGCGCGCCCCCCTCGGCCGCCACCTGCCAGAGGTTGGAGACGCCGTCGCGGGTGTCGATGTAGAGCACTCCCCGGCCGTCAGGTGTCCAGTGCAGCGATCTCCCTCGGCGTGCCGTGACGGGCAGCTCGATGCGGCGCGGCGTGCCCCCAGCGAGAGGCAGAAGCGTCAGCTCGAAGCGTTGATCGGGGGCTTCGCGGCGCCAGAAGGCCAGCCATCGGCCGTCCGGGGAGGCGGCCAGCGCCTCGATGGCGCCGGGCGCGACGCGAACCGGCTCGCCGCCGGCCAGCGGCACACGCCACAGATCGTTCGCCATGGTCGAAAGGAAGAAGACGGTCCGGCCGTCCGCGGAGACCGCGGGACAGTAGGCCCTCATGCCGTGCGTCAGCCGGCTTGGCGCGCCCCCCTCGGAGCTCACTCGCCAGAGCTCCGCGGTGCCCCCGCGGGTCGATAGATAAACCACCGTCCGGCCGTCCGGACTCACCGTCGCGTCGAGGTCGCGGCCGGCCGAAGTGAGCTGCTGGCGGTTTTCCGGACGGTTCGGGTCGAGGATCCACAACCGGCTCTCCTGGCTCCCGAGGCGACAGAGAATGCGTCCATCGCTGAGTGGCCGGACGGGCCAGTCCCACTCCTGCGCGAGCAGACGCTCCTCGCCGGTACCGGCCGGCGAAGAGGCCCAGAGCGCGCCGCGGTGGAAGGCTATGGAGCCGGAGAGGGTGCGGCCGTCCGCGGTCAGCCCCAGCGCCCAGGGTGAGACGTCGTCCAGGCTTCCGGCGCCGATCCGGCGCTCTCCGCCGTGCTCGACGCCGACGAGCCAGACGCCGTTGGGCTCGCCGGGATGGCGGGCGACCATCAGCAGGCCGCTGCCATCCGGAAGCCACGCCTTGGCGCCGATCGTCTCCCACCCGGTGGTGGAGACCGCCCATCGTCCACCGCCTCTCGCCCCGACCCTCACCACCCGGGAGCCGGCGCGACCTCCCACGGTGACGGCGATCCAGAGGCCGTCGGGAGACCACTTCGGCATGTCGGGTTTCTCGGCCGAAGGAAACCTCGCCACCTCCCGGCTGCGGCCCGTCTCCAACCCGGCAATCATCAAGACAACTTCTTCCGCTCTGGCGACGAGGTGCGCGACCTCGCGGCCGTCGGGCGACAGGGCGAACGCGCCGGAGACGCCGGGCAACACTTCTTCGGCCGGCCCGCCGAAGAGGGTCTGCCGGTAGAGCATCGCCTTCGCTGGATCGGCGAGAGTGAAGTACACCCGCTCGCCGTCGTGGGAGAGCTCGAGGCCCGCGAAGGGCAGGCCCGAATGGGCGATGGGACGCAGCACGCCGGTCGCCCGCTGTTCCAGCCACAACGGATGGCCGGCGAGCGCGGCGGCCGACAGCAGCACGTAGCGGCCGTCGGGCGAAACGAGCGTATTCGCTCCGGCCCCGCCGGGATCGTTGACGTTGTGAAGGCTCACCGTGCGGAAGGCGCGCGCCGCCAGCGGCGCGGTTGACCGGTGGGCGAAGGAGAGCGTGAACGCCAGGCACGCGCCGAGGGCAAGCGCGAAGAAAAAGGCGGTGTGCAACCGGCGCCGCGTGCCGGCAGAGGAAGCCTCGACGCCTGGAGCCTCGACCGGTTGGGCGAGTGGGAGCTCGACTTCCGGCTCCAGCGCCCGAACGGGGGCGATGAGCCGATAGCCGCGGCGGGGCACGGTCTCGATGTAGCGGGGCGAGCGCGCGTCGTCTTCCAGCGCGCCCCGGAGCTTCCGCGCAGCAGTGTGCAGACCCTGATCCCAATCGACGAAGCTCACGTCCGGCCAGAGGGCGGCGCGTAGGGTCTCCCGCGATACCAGCTCGCCGGGCGTGAGCAGAAGGTGCGCCAGGACTTCAAACGGCAGGTCTTGAATAGAGACCCGGCGGCCATTGCGGCGGAGCACCCGGTTGCGCAGGTCCACCTCGAACTCTCCGACCTGGAAGCGCGAAGGCGGGTCGGACGGCATGCGTGAGAACTCTAGCATCGCCGCCAGACCGAGCCCAAGACAGGCCGCATCCACCCCAGCGACGAGAGTCTTCCCATTGCGGAAAGTCAGGCTGCGCTGCCGCCCGGTTCGTTACCGCGACGCTTCATCAGCCCGGTTCAGACTGGGATCAGATGCAGTCCATATCTCCGCCGCCGTGCCCCGGGGTATCTAAATGGGGTCCCGGGCCTCTCAGCGCCCGGGCTCTCAAGAAATCGGAAAGGGAGACTTGGATGAAACTTCAGCAGACAGGGAAAACTTCAAGATTTGCCCGGACCTTGGCGATCGGAGCGCTGCTCGTGGGGTGGTCCGGCAGCTCCGCCGTCCTCCATGGAGAGCAGATCTCACACACGACCGCGGGCACTACGGAGACCTGGCGCATCGACGAGCCCACCGTCACGGAGAAATCCGTGGACTATCACCAGATCGTCTTTCAACCCATGGACGGAGTCATCGTCAGCTCCGGCGGCTGCGTCCAGACGGGCGGCAGCGGCTTGACGTGGAAGCGGTACCTCGATCCGGCCGGCCCCAATTCCGACCACCTGTACCATGGCCTCATCCAGATCCCCGGCATCCATTCGGCCCTGGTGCGGACCGCCGGCGTCGTGGGGAGCTCGTTCACGATTCCGGGATCCCTGGACCCCGCGCAGAACTTCCTCCGCCTGGGCTATGAGGACGACAACTACAGCGATAACGGCTACACGAACCACGACGATGGCACCGGCGACCAGTGCAAGGGCGTGGGCTCGGCGTACGTCGTCATCGACATCCTGCACAACGTGGCTCCGGAGGAGTGGATCTCCGTGGGACCGTTTGGCATTCCGCTCGTCAACAACGACGTGGTCAATGGCCAGATGAACGCCCTGGCCGTTCATCCGCAGGATGCCAACACGCTCTACGTTGGAGCCTCCGAAGGCGGCGTGTGGAAGACCTCGGACGGCGGTGCGACCTGGAAGCCTCTCGCCGACCTCCAGTTCGTCCGGCCGTCGACGTCGGGCGCGCGCAAGGGAACCCTGTCCATCGGCTCGATCGCCATCGATCCGGGCCATCCGGAGACGGTCTACGTCGGAACCGGAAATCCCAATGTCGCCTCCTGCTGCTTCACCGGCTTCAGCCTCGGGGCCTTTCGCTCGCCGGACGGCGGCAACACCTGGGCCATCATGGGTGCCAACCTGACCGACCCCAAGTGCGACAACACGGCGATGAGCACGGCGACCGTCAACAAGCTCCTGGTCTATCCCGCCACCCCGGCCATCGTGTACGCGGCGACGGACGCCGGAGTGTTCAGCTACATAGACGACGGCAGCGACTGCTGGAAACGCCTGGGCAGCAGCCTGCCGTTTGGTGGAAAAGCGATCGACTTGACAGCCGACTTCTACCACGGCGCGCTCTACGCCGCACTCTCCTTTCAGGGGATCTACAAATATGACCTGCCGAGCGGCGGGCCGTGGAAACCGCTGACCGCCGGCCTTCCCGCGACCGGCTTCAACCGCATCGCTCTCGCTTTCGGGGGCCGCACCGCATCCCCGTTGCCTCTGGTGTATGCGGGGTTCTCGGTCAGCGGGACCTCGGTCAGCGGGACCTACCGGCTCTTCAAGACCGTCAACGGCGGCGACCTGTGGACCGAGTTGCCGGCGCCGCCCAGCGACGGCCAGCTCGACTTCAACAACACCATCGAAGTCGGCCCGTCCGATTCCGACGAGGTCTACATCGGCCAGGTCAACTTTTGGCGGGCCACCGACGGCGGACTTGCCGGCGGCGTGAACAACTACGGCGTCAGCCCGCCGACCACCACCAATTCCTGGACCATCCTCAGTTGTTGCCTCGGGGATTCCAATCCCTTTCGCAAGGGGCTGGACGTTCATGGCGACAATCACCTGATCGCCTTTGCCCCCGAGGGCAGCTTCATCCCCGACCCGTCGCAGGAGGAGATCTTTTACGTCGCCAACGATGGCGGTGTCACCAAGGGCGTCGTGGACTCCAAGGGAGTGGTCACCTGGCACCCGATGTCCTTGGGCCTCGCCATCGGCCAATGCGGCACCATCGGCCTGTATCCGAGGAATCAGGCCCAAACCGCCTGCGGTCTGTGGCACAACGGCAGTGTCTACAACGACGCGGGCCTGGCCCAAACCGCGCCCGTCGGCGGCGGCGACGGCTTCCAAACGACCATCGACGCCGGCACGCCGACCTTGTATTACAACTGCAACGCGGGAGATGGCGGTAGGATCTGCCGTAACACCGTCGCCCAGTATCCCGTGCTCGCGGCAACCGCCAACGAGGTCATCTGGTGCGACAATACAAGCTCGACGCTTTGGAGCGACCCCTACCGGCCGGGCCATCTGTTCCGCCTGCAGGCGGGCTTGCTTTCCCTCACCAAAGTCGCCAACACGGCGACTGCCAGCGTCTTGAAGATGCCCGGGTCTTGGGACGCCGTGGATCCAGGCGCGGGCAAGACCGGCAAGACCAGCACCCTGGCGTTCAGCAATCCCAGCCTGGCGGCCCAGCCCATCTACTACCTCGGCACCGATACGGGCCAGATCTGGCGGGGCTCTCCCGAGGCTGGATGGACGAAGCTCTGCGAGTGCAGCGGCTCGGTCGCCGCGATCAACACCTACCTGGCGGGAGACAAGATCTTCGCGGTCTTCCGGGGTCCGGCGGGGCCTGGCCGCGTCAAGATGCTGACCAAGACGCCCAGTGGTCCATGGACGACGCAGACGATCGACACCGCCTTCAATCCGGACCTGACCGTGGGTGCCGTGACCAGCATCGTCGTCGATCCGGCGAGCTCGGCGGGCACCGTCGTGTTCATCGGCACGGACCAGGGCGTCTATCGCGGCCAGCTGGCCGGCTCGGCGTGGACCTGGTCCCGTTCCCTGGGAGTGCCCAACGTCTGGGTTTCGGATCTGGAGGTGAATCAGGGCAACCTGGTCGCGGGCCAGATCGACGTGGTGCGGGCAGGGACCTACGGCCGCGGCATCTTCGAGCTCAGGCG
>DATIOP010000546.1:0-5990 GCA_035472975.1 Gemmatimonadales bacterium | reverse complement strand
GTCAGCGTTTACCGGCGAGGCGACTGCCGTCAACGATGCCGGCGTGGCGGCAGGGTGGTACCAGACTGCGGATGGCTGGACCGCAGTTATCTGGATCAAGCCGAACGACCCGCGCAACCTAGGCAAACTTCCTGGGCTCGTTTCGGCCCTCGCCAAGGACATCAATCAGGCTGGCATGGTTGTGGGATTTGCCCTGTCGGCGGACCAGGTCACTTCGCACGCCTTTGTGTGGACCGATGCCACGGGAATACAACCGCTCCCCGACCTCGGTGGGGGAGCCAGTCAGGCCCAGTCGATCAACGCTTCAGGCGCCGCGGTCGGCTGGGCGGCAGATCCTTTCGGGGTGACTCACGCGGTTTTGTGGAGCCGTTCTGGAGCGTTGACTGACCTCAATCCTGTTGGCGCCACCAGCATGGCTCTGGATGTGAACGACGCCGGCGACGCAGTAGGATGGGTGTTTCCCGCCGGCAGTCGCGGGCCTCACGCCCATCTATGGCGCCATGACGGAGTGCAGAGGGATCTGGGTACACTGGGTGGAGCGACTAGCGCCGCAATCAGCGTCAACAACTCACTCGCTATTGTTGGATTTGCTGATCCGCCGCTCCCTCGACTCCCGGTGGCGTTCATCTGGACGCCCACCGATGCCATGCGGCCGCTCGGCTTCAAAGAGAACTCCGAGGGCCTGGCAATCAGTGAAGCGGGGCGCGCAGTCGGATTGCAGGTCCGGAGCGATGTGGTTGGCTACACTTGGCGAGGCGAGCCCGCGATTCTCCCCGACCTGGCCCCGGCCAAGGGCCATTTCTCGGGACCGACCGGGGTGAATCGCTGCGGCACAATCGTGGGCTCTTCGCTGGATCCCAGCCCGGTCAACTTCAACCCGATTCCGGCGATTTGGAAAAAGTCCAGCTGCGATTAGGCGATTGAGGGGCATCACCCACCGAAAAAACCAACGGCCCTCCGACATTCTCGCCGGAGGGCCGTTCGTTCCTACCTGCGAAATCCGGTTAGAACCCCGGCTCCAGGCTGCAGCCCACAGCTGGTGTCGGATTCCGGGCCAGGCAGTCATTCCGGGGGAACGGCATCCGGGTGAAGATCTTGAAATTGGGCAGATCCCTGGGAAGCGTGTTGAGTAACCCGTAGTGCCTGAGGTCGATCCACCGGTAGCCACCTTCCAGGAGCAGCGAATAGCGCTTGTTGTACAGCAGCTCCGTCAACAGCGAAGGCTGGTCAACCGTGCCGGAGTACGGCGGGAGGTTCCCCGACGTGGTCCGGATCAAGTCGATATCCGTGACCGCGGCACCCAACTGGTTCAAGCCGATGTTGGCTTCGGCCCGCAACAGGATCAATTCCTCGTTCTTCATGATTGGAATCGGATCCAAATTGGTCTGATAGATCGTGAACTTCAGGTTCGTCGGGATACCGAGGTCGTTCGTGGGTGGTTTGAAGGTCTCAGTCTTGTCCAGTGCCCGCTGATCGAGCGCACCGCCTGCCTGCAGCTGCGCGTCGGTCAGAATCGAGGGGTGGGCCTGCAGCGCCCGCGGCTGCGTTGTGTCAGGAACGCTATTGTCAAACAGCAAGTTCACCCGATCGCCGGCGGTCGTGGAGTAGACGTAGTAGACCCCCAGCCCCAGCGGTGCGCCGGTATTGAGAAACGATCCCTGCAGCGCGGTCAGCGCGCCGGCGAAATCGTCCGTATAGATCGCGACCCGGGCCCGGAGTCCCCGGTTGAACTTGGCGAAGTTCACCGGCGTGTCGAATCCTATGAATCCGTTACTGAGCGGAAATGGAAACACACTGCCGCCGGCCGCCAGGTGGGTCGCAGCCGAGTCGAGCAGGTTCACGATGTGGGTATATACCTCGGCCTTGGTGGCAATCGGGGCCGGCGCTGCCACCGGGTCGATGTCCACATCGATCGGCGCGCCAAGGTCGTCCCGGGTACTGATGACATGAAGGAAATCCAGCGCCTGGATCGTCTGCACGAATCCGATTGTCGCCTCGACCTCCTCGGTCGTCATCGCCGAGGCGGGCAGCTTGGCGAGTGCCCGGAGTACAATGTTGCCACCCCGGATATCGGCATACGGCTGGGCGAAGAGATTGCCTCCGAAGGCGTTGCTGCCTCCGTCGAGCGGCCCAACCAGGAGTTCAGTCACAAAGCGAGGGTCGGCGGGATCCAGGTTGTACGACTCCCGGCCGAGAATCCCCAGCTCCATGATGTATCCGTTCTGATCCGCCATACCGAGCCGCGTTCCGAAGAGCATGCCGGTCGTCGCGGCGAGGACTCCCGCGCGGGTCGGATGGTTCTCCAGCTGATCCTGCCCCGGGTTGTTGAGATCCGGTACGTCCAGCGTGTTGCACCCACTGGCGAGCAGCAGCCCCGTGAGTGCCGTGATCTTGAGCGTTCTCATGGCAGTTTCCTCAGGGCGTCGAGTTAGAAGCCGATGTCCACGCTGAACCAGAAACTGCGGCTCGGCGGGAAGGGTGCGACGTCGATGTTCCGCGCGATCGGCTGGTTGCCGAAGTTGCTGACTTCCGGGTCGTACCCGTCGTACGGCACATCGAGGAACAGATTCCGGGCGGCCACCGTAAACCGGGCGTACCGGGCACCCCGCCAGAGTCCGCCGACGATGCTGTAGGGCAGGTTATAGGTGAGCGAGATCTCCCGCAGCTTCAGGAAACTGGCGCTCTCGATCCAGTTCTTGGTCGTCAGGCCGAACCCTGAGAGTCGGCGCTGGCCCACGGTCTGGCTGCTGCCGGAGATCGGCGTGTCAAAGTCCTTGGTGACTCCGCCGAAATCGTAAAGCAGCTTGGTGAGATTCAGGATGTCGCCGCCGTACTGCCAGTCGAGCAGGGTATGCAGCGTGAAATCGTGGATCACAAAGTCGTTGACGAATCCCATCCGGAACTTGGGATTGGCTTCGCCGACCTTGACGACCCTCACGGCGCCAGCATTGGTGGTGTCGTTGCCGACGATCTGAGTGGCACTGGCGCCCTTCTCGATCTTAAAGGCGCCGATCGAAGTGCCGAAACCGCCGGTCTCGAACGCGGGCACGTCGAGCTGCGTGATGGTGCTCTTCGTCGTGGAGAAAGTGGCCCTGCTCAGCCAGTTGAAGTTCTTCTTCTGGATCGGCTGGACCGCCGCCGCGATTTCGAGGCCCTGGGTCTTCATCGCGCCGCCATTGAGGAACTCGGTGATGTAGCCCGATGACTCATGCAGCGCGCGAGGGACCAGCAGATCGCTGAGGTTCTTCTGGTAAACGCTGAACTCGAGAGTGGCGGTCTGGTTCCACAGGTAGGCGTCAAAGCCGCCCTCGATTTCCCGCTCCCGCTCCGGATGGAGGTCCGGGGCGCCGATGGTTCCCAGGACTACGATGGTGGGAAGCCCGCCGATGTTCTGGGAGGCGTCCAGCGGGGTGAACTTCTGGCCGTAGTCGGGTTCCAGACCGGACTCGCCATAGGCAACTCGCAGCTTAAACTCGTCGAGGAAGCCGGCCGGTTTCACAAACCGGTACGACGTCGCTGCCTTGGGATACCAGAACAGCTGGCTGGCGTCCGCGTTGAGGCTGCTCTGGTCGGCCCGGACTCCCAGGCTTAACAGCCAGCGTTCCTTGTCGGCCAGGAAGTCTTCCTGCAGGAAGTACCCCAGGTTTTTCACCAGCTCCTGGTTGCGGAGCACCACTTTGCGAGTGGCGGCATCGATGCTTTCCTGGCCGCCGACCAGGTTGTACCCCTCGTTCTGCAGGACGCCGAGATCGCGACGGGTTGTTTGGATCCCCGCCGACGTCCTGGCGCTCCAGCTGCGGCTCGACGGCGTGTAAGTATGAACCGCATTCAGGTCGAGGTTGAGGTTGAGATTGGCGCTTTCCTTGAGGAGCGAGGTCCCCAGCTCGCCGTCATTCGGCTCGAACTGCAGGTCCGGGGGGAAGAAGAGGTCGTTTTCCTGGCTGAAGTAGTCCAGTCCGCCGATGGCGATCACCTTGAGCGAATTGTTCGAGTTGGTGACCAGGTCGAAATCCACCGCGGCGGACGAGAAGAAGCGCCACACCGTTTCGTCGTTCTTCATCAGCGCCGCGGTCTGCAGCGGGTTGCTCGGCACAAAAGGATTGAGGTTAAATGTGCCGTCGTTCCGGCGCGTCAGATTGGCGAAGTCCGGTGTACTCGAGAATACCACGCCGAAGCTGGTGCCGGAGTTGTCGTTGTTGCTGAGGCCGCGCTGGGCCAGGGTATGCACTACGTTGGCGTTCAGCGAGCCGTGGATTCGGGAGCCGAGTACCTGGTCGAGGTTCAGTCGCACCGACTGCCGTTGATATCCGGTGTTGTCGATGATCCCCGGGGTGTTCTGAACCTGGCCGGCGACATAGTACCGGGTACCCTCTCCACCGCCACTGACGCTGATATAGGTCTCGGCGGCGAGGTCCTTGCGATGGGCGAGCTGCTTTTCGAGGTCGTACGACAGGCCGGTGGTGTAGCCGGTTGCAGCGGCGGTCCCCACTCCATAGGTGGAGTCGACTTCGGCCGCCGTCTCGAAAGTGCGGGAGCCGATCTCACGCTCCAGCTCGGAGACACCGAACCGCTGGGTCAGGTTCACCTGCGGCTTGCCGACCTGGCCTCGCTTGGTGTTGATGATCACGACGCCGTTCGACGCCCGTCCTCCGTAGATGGCCGAGGCGGCGGCGCCCTTCAGAATCTCGACCGACTGAATGTCTTCGGGGTTGAGGTCGGCGATGCGGTTCACCTGCGCATCCTGGTCGGGCGACGTATTGCCCCCCGCCGCCGCCTTGGTCACGGCGTTCTGATTGGAGGGAATCGCGATATCGCTCACCACGATCCCGTCCACGACGTAGAGCGGCGAAGCGGACGCGTTGATCGAGGTGGTACCGCGGAGGCGCATTTGCAGGCCGCCACCGGGCGCTCCCCCGTTGCTCTGGATATCTGCCCCCGCGACCTTGCCCACCAGCTGCGACTCGACGCTGACCGACGGGGTAATGTTCATTTCGTCGGCCGACACGGTCGCGACCGAGGTTGCGATGTTCTTCCGTTCGATCCCGGTGGCCTGCCCGGTCACCACGATCTCTTCCAGCTTGAACAGGTCTTTGACGAGTAGAACCGTCATGGTGGTCTCACCGGCCTGTAGCACGATGTCACGCTTGCGGTAACCGATGAACCGGATCATCACGGTGAGAGCGGAATCGGGAAGGGCCGCCAGGTTGAACACACCGTTGGCGTTGGTATGCGTCGCTATTCGGGTACCCTGAATCCCGATGGACGCCCCTGCGATGGGATCTCCGGTGGCCGAATCGGTTACCGTCCCTGTCAGTACCCTTTCCTGGGCAGCCAGAGACGTGCCCGCTAACGCGAGGCACGCGGCTGCGAGCCATACCAATCGAGGCTTCATAGGCCCCTCCGTGGTTGCTCTAAGCGAATTGTGGGGTGAAGGACGACGGGGTCTGCGAAGGCCGAGATAAGGCGCGCAGGCGGGATTGTCAAGACGGCGAACGCGCAGAGCCTACATGAGGGCGGGAGGTGTGGCTAGTTGGAACCCGGGGATTTGGCCTTCTTCAGCCGATCGAGCGCTTCGGGCGGCTGAGTCTGATAGAGCCGGCCGCCAAGGCCGATGTAGAGTTCGAGCGTGACCGGGCCCATCACCCCGCTGGGTCCGTAGGTGAATTCCCAGCCCAGCTTCTCTCCCTCGCCCGCTTCGTGGTAGTGGAAACCGAAGTCGGACTCGACTGGTCCCAGATCCGGGGCAATCCGGGCCGCCGCTTTCGAAGCGGTCCGAGACGCCAGCAGATACGACCCGCCGCAGGCAAGACCGAGTGCACCGCCGATGGCGGCAATCGAGAGGGCAGTCACGCGCAACATTGGCATCCCGGTCGTATCTCAGCGGCGAGGGCGGGTAGGGTGGGGTGCGATCTCGCGTGGAGTCTCATAATCCTCAGGCTCTTTCGGCCGAAAGGTGAGATCCACGGCAATGAAGAGGGTCTTCGAATAGG
>DATIOP010000545.1:0-3839 GCA_035472975.1 Gemmatimonadales bacterium | reverse complement strand
GCTCGATCTGGTGGCCACTGAAGACTCCGTGATGGACCGGAACCAGGCTACGGCCTTCGCCACGCTGGCCCGCGAGGAAACTCACGTCGTCCGGGACCCGAAGACAAAGACCGCGATCGTGAACGTAGGCCCGGAGGACTGGCCGCTTCCCATCCCTATCGTTCAGATCAGCGGCCGGTGGCGGTTCGATACCAAGGCAGGGCGGCAGGAGATCCTCTACCGCCGCATCGGGAGGAATGAGCTCGACGCGATCCAGGTGTGCCGTGGGTACGTCGAGGCCCAGCGGGAGTACGCATACACCAAGCATGACGGCGCGTCGTTGAACCAGTATGCCCAGCGGATCGTCAGCACCCCCGGGAAGCAGGACGGGTTGGCCTGGATGAACCCGGACAGCACTTGGGAGGGGCCGGTGGGCGAGGGAATCGCGCGGGCCATCGCAGAGGGCTACAGCAGTCGGAACCAGCCCTACCACGGCTATTACTTCAAGATTCTCAAGGGCCAGGGCCCGGCTGCGCCGATGGGCCAGCTGGACTTCGTCGTAAAGGGCGCCATGATCGGGGGCTTCGCTCTCGTCGCCGCACCGGCGGAATATGCAGTGACCGGGGTCAAGACCTTCATCGTGAGCCATGACGGGGTGGTGTACCAGAAGGATTATGGGACGCAGACCCTTGAGCGCTTCAAGGCCATGACGCTGTACAATCCCGACGCGACCTGGGAGCCAGTGGAAGGCGACGACGATACCCCCTGACCACGATCATCCGGGCGGAACGAGAGCGGCCGCGAACCGGTTCGGATCGCGGCCGCTTTCACACCGATTCGATCGCACGCAGACTTGAGCTCTTCGCCAATGTCGAGCACCCCAACCCGCACCGGGCACATCGCCTTGGCTGGCGCCCCGAATGTGGGTAAGTCCTCCCTCCTGAATCGGCTTACCGATACCCATCTCTCCCTGGTCAGCCCTAAGCCCCAAGCCACCAGGCTGCCGGTTGTTGGACTGCTGACCACCGAGGACACACAGTACGTTTTCCACGATCTTCCAGGATTGCTTGAACCTGCCTATGCCCTGCAAGTGCGGATGCTCGTGGCGGCGCTCGATGTGCTCGAACGAGTTGATGTAATACTTCACCTCCACGAGGCCATTCACCAACCAGCACCAGATTTCTGGGGCCTTACCGGACGTCAGAAACCACTTGAGGTCCCTGTCATCACCGTCTACACCAAGGCGGATTTGATCAAGGGACCGCTCACGCGTTCTGGGCCTGTGCCCCCTCTCATGGTGTCCGCCACGACCGGTGCCGGAGTTCCCCAGCTGCTTGAGGCGATTCGTCCGTTGCTCCCCCAAGGTCCCTTTCAGTTTGATCCGGATGAGGTGGGTACCCAGCCGCTTCATTTCTTCGTGGGCGAATACCTGCGTGAGGCTGCGTTTGATCTCCTGCAGGCAGAGGTGCCGTATGGGGTTGCCGTCGAGGTGGAGGAGTTCCACGAGAACCGGAGCCCAGTGTACATTCGAGTCTCGCTCTACGTCGAACGAGATTCGCAGAAAGGAATCGTTGTGGGGCGGGGCGGTCGAACGCTGAAGGCGATCGGCACCCACGCCCGTTTGCGGTTGGAGGCTCTGCTGGGCCAACCGGTCTACCTCGAGTCCCGGGTGAAAGTGCTCCGCAACTGGCGCCGCAGCAGCGCCGCACTCACCCGACTCGGCTTTCCTGAGAAGGCGCCGTTATGAGTGTGGCTCCCGAGCTGCTGGAAATCCTGGTCTGCCCCAAATGCAAGGGAGACCTGGAATATCGCCCCGACCCCGAGGCGCTCATCTGCAACGCCTGCCGCCTGGTCTACGCCGTCGAAGACGGCATTCCGATCATGCTGATCGACGAGGCCAAGCCGCTTTGACCGATATTGTCGCCGCTGCGCGGGCCGAGGCCGCGCGTTTGGGTCACGACTACATCGGCAGCGAGCATCTCTTCCTCGCGCTCCTGGGGAGCGGGGATCCTTCCCTCGGCACCATCCTCACCTCCTTCAATCTCGACCCGGCCGTAGTCCGCGAACGGGTCGAGCGTCGCGCTCCCAAGGGGCGTGGCGCTCCCCTCGCGGAAGGCGATGCGGCTCTTCGCTCCGGGGCCAAACGCGCGCTTGAGGCGTCCCGGTCGGATGGGAGCCTGCTTCACGCCTTATTGCGCGATGGCAAAGGCCCGGCAGCATTGACAATGCAGGACCTGGGGGTGCCGGTCGAGAAGGTCCGTGCTGCGCTGCAGTCGGTCGCTCCGCCACGCTCCCCAGAGGCGCCATCCCGTCCTGCTGAGACGTCATCCCGTCCTGCGCGACCGCCCCGTTCCAAAGAGAAGGTTCCTCGTC
This sequence comes from Gemmatimonadales bacterium, assembly GCA_035472975.1. Lineage (GTDB taxonomy): Bacteria > Gemmatimonadota > Gemmatimonadetes > Gemmatimonadales > GWC2-71-9 > DATBGE01. The sequence continues at coordinate 1,487 of DATIOP010000545.1, read as the reverse complement.
GGGAAGCCCCTCACGAACCGCCACGGCCGGCGACTCCCCGGCTTCCCCCGGTGCGTGAATCGCTGCTGAACTGGCGGAACCTGCTGCTGGTCGCGGTGCCGGTGAGCATGGTCTTGTATCATATGAACGCTCCCTCCTGGATCGTGTTCACCGCCGCGTGTCTGGGAGTTCTTCCTCTCGCTGGCTACATGGGAGAGGCAACTGAGCACCTTTCGGCCAGGACCGGACCCGCAGTTGGCGGGCTGCTCAACGCCACGTTCGGCAATGCTGCCGAGCTGATCATTGCGATCGCAGCGCTTCGGGCCGGACTCGTGGACCTGGTCAAGGCGTCTATCACGGGCAGCATTCTGGGGAATCTGCTTCTCATCCTCGGCCTCTCGCTCGTAGCGGGAGGTTTCTCCCGGCCGATCCTGCGGTTTAACCGGACTGCGGTGGGGATGAGTGCGGGGATGCTGGCGCTCGCGGTCACGGGGATGGTGTTTCCCGCCGTGGTGCATGCGCTTCACGGTTCGGAAGGACAAAAGCTCGCCGAGTTAAGAATGTCGGAAGCGGTGTCGGTCGTCCTGATCATCACTTACCTGTGTTCCCTCTGGTTTACCCTCAAGACTCACAAGCGGCTTCTTACCGGTGAGCCTCACCCAATGGTGGGCCCGCCGTGGAAACTCTGGTTTGCGGTTATTGTGCTGGGTATTGCCACGGTGGGTGTCGCAGTGGAATCGGAGATCCTGGTCCATGCTACACAGCACATCACCCAGGAGTACAGCTACATCTCCGAGACTTTCCTCGGCCTGATCATCATCCCCATCATCGGTAACGCAGCCGAGCATGCTACAGCCGTTGTCGTGGCGCGGAAGGGCCAGATCGATCTCGCACTTCAAATCGCTCAGGGATCCAGTACGCAGGTCGCGCTGCTCATTGCGCCGGTCCTTGTCTTCCTCGGACTGGTGTTGGTTCCGTCCGAAACGGGGCAGTACATGAACCTTGTGTTCGCTCCGTTGCAGGTTGTGGCCTTGTTCATGGCCACATTGCTTGCGGCAATCATCACCCTGGATGGAGAATCGCATTGGTTCGAAGGGGTGCAATTGCTCGCGTTGTATGCCATGATTGCAGTCGCGGTGTATTTCATTTGACAGCCCCCTCGGCGGCCCCTAAGTTGAGACCAGAAAACTTCTTACGAGGGTAACGGGTGCGGACTCGCCCGACGATTCTCTACCATTCGCCGGAGGCCCGACCTGTTCCTGACCTCGTTCGGCATTGGGCCGAGGTCAAGGACTTCCCGCTCGAGGTTCTTGCCGACCCGGCGGACGTTCAGGCCATCGTGCTGCGCGGATTCCCCTGCTTCCTGTTCGTGGACGCAGACCGCGCAGGGACCCGCGGCGTGGACCTCGTGCGCACGCTCAAGAGCGACGCCTTCACCGCAATCGTTCCTACGGTGATGCTCTCGGGCCGGCACGACCCGGCCGAGGTCCAGAGCTGGTTCTCGGCTG
>DATIOP010000544.1:0-3388 GCA_035472975.1 Gemmatimonadales bacterium | reverse complement strand
GCGGGTCTCTACCCGGACAGCCAGTATGGCGGCACCTGGGGCGGTGGCTCGGGTTGGCACAACGGCGGGAGCTGGGGGAGCGGGGGTGGGGCCTCGACGGGTGTGAACAAGTCGCGGAAGGACGTCGTCCGGGTCACCAGCCGGGGGGACGTCAAGGTCTTCATGCGCTTCCGGGACTGGGTGGGGCCCTACCCGATGCACTGTCACAACATCATCCACGAAGATCACGCGATGATGATCCGGTTCGACATCGCCGTGAACGGGGATACCAAAAGCCGGCCGTGAGGCCGATTCCGAGAGTCGAAAGGAGATCCTGCCATGTCCAGCGTGACGAGAAGAGGATTGCTCGCGGTTTCGGCCCTGCTCCCGCTGGCGCGCGTGTTGCCGGCGCGCGGCTGTGAAGTCCCCGCCGGCTCACCGGCGGCCGGGCCCTTCGAACCGCCCGTGTCGGGGCGGGAAATGATGCGGCGGCGTTATTTCCCTGACGTCGCCCTGACCACCCACGAAGGCCGGCAGGTCCGCTTCTACGAGGACCTGCTCAAAGACAAAATCGTCATCCTGAACCTCATGTATGCGAACTGCCAGGGCGCCTGCCCGGCCATCACGGCGAACCTGGCGCGGGTACAGAAGATCCTGATCGAGCAGGGGAAGCGGAACGTCTTCCTCTACTCGCTGACCGTCAAGCCCGAAGAGGACACCCCGGAGATGCTCAAGGCGTACGCGGAGCTGCACCACACGGGCCCCGGCTGGCAGTTCCTGACCGGCAAGCCCGCCGACGTCGAGCTGCTCCGCAGCAAGCTCGGCTTCGTCGACCTCAACCCGAAGGTGGACCAGGACGACCCGGCGCGCCACAGCGGCATGGTCCGCTTCGGCAACGAGCCCCAAGCCTGGTGGGCCGCCTGCCAGGGTCAGGCCAATCCCGAGTGGATCGCGAGGGAGATCGGCTACGTGATTCCGCAGGGAAAAGCGGTGTAGGAAGGCTATGCCTGGCCGAGGCGTCACCCCTCGGCCAGGCCGCCGTGGTCGATTTACCTTGTAATTTGACCATGGAGTGGTCAGATTGCATGCTATCCCGCCATAGGCCCTGATTTTCCCTCGGGTCGGGCGACCTCTATACACATACCTAGCTCTCCCCTGTGTAGAGCGCTCGATTCTATACACGAAAGAGACGCAAATTTGTGTGTCCAGAGTCCCCGGGAGACCGCCCGAGGCTTATCCCCAGCTGTTTCGTTTTGAATTCATGGTTGGAGACATCCGCGGAGCTCACCCGAACGCTTCCCTCTGCTGGAAACCAGCGGGTAGGGCGCGGAGCGGGAGCTGGCATACACAGGAAATCGTCTTGGTAGTGTATCCGGGAGACCTCCCCGTGTATGAATCGCGTCGTTTGGTGTAACCAACCTTTGCGGGTCTTGGGAGCCGCCTTCCAACTGTCTACGGGCGCGGTAGTCTCACTTCCCAGCGGCACCCCCCAACTTGGAGGTGCTCTCGGGGAACCCGTGAAGCGTCTCCGGGGCGGGAAAAACCTCGCAGAGGCTGAGAAGGTTTCCTTGGGCTACAGCCGCGCCACCGTAATTTCCCGTCCCTCAAAGTCGGTTTCCTGAATGGAGCACCGTTCCGGGAGTGGAGAAGCCTCCGAGCGCAGGTCGAAGATCACCAGGGTCCCACGGTCGAGCCCGAGGCGCTTCAGGTACTCGGTGAGTTGGCGAAGACCGGCGGCGAGCGGGTCCGCCTGGCCAGCGCGCCAGACCTTGAGCTCCACCGCCCAGCGTTCGATGTCTGTCGGGTGGGGCCAGCGGATGCAGAGGTCGACCCGGCCGCTGCCGACTGCGAGCTCACGATCGATGAATCCTCCTCCATTGACAACTCTCTGGAGGAAGGCCATGAAGATGAGCTGCGCCGCGGCCTCCGAGTAGGGCGACTTGGCCAGGAACGACTCGGCGTGCTCGCACCAGAAGTCGCGGAAATCGCTCAGCAGAAGATCGAATCGCAGCCTGCCGTCTGGGGCCACGTAAGACGCCCGGGGCAAGGACAGCGAATGCTCCAGCACCGAGGTCAGCGCGCGCGGTATGACCTCGCGGTAGATCGGGTTGGCAATCTCCAAGCCCCGAGGGCTCGAGACCACGAGCCCGAGGTCGAGGGCGAGTTGGATGTCGTCGTCCATCACCTCGGGGGCCAGCGTCTCGCCCGCAAGCATGGGCTCGATGACTCTTCTCACCCTGGGCTCACGCAGGCGGTCGATGAGTGAATCGAGATGAGTGTCGCGGCGCTGAACGAGCTTCTCCTTGGCCGCCTCGATCGCATCGACGCCAACAGTCTGGGCTGGATCGGGCAAGATCACCTCGACCGCCTGCCGGGCCAGGGCGTTGACGAGCCAGGGCTGACCCTGGGTGAGCTCCCAGGCGAGGGCCTTGGCCTCTGGCGTGAAAACCTGACCTGTATCGGCTGTGTGCTGTTCGTAGAGATCGGCCACGTCGGCGGCGGTGAAGTTGGGCAGAGTCAGCGACTCGACCTTGACGTTGAACGGAGAAGCCGTGCCGAGGGTCGGAGCGTCTGTTTGGCTCGCCAGCCGGTAGTCCCTCACGTCGCGCAGGCCAATCAGGGCCACGGCGTGTGGAAAGCTTTCGGGCCGGGCGTCATAACCCGCGCGGAGCTGTCGGAGCACCGTGTTCAGGACGTCGCCGACGAGCGAATCGATTTCGTCGAGGAATAGGACGAGCGGGCGCGGGCTTTGCCGCGACCAGCGGGCCAGAAGATCGTAGAGCCGGGTCCGTGCGTTCAGCGATTGATCGGATTGGGGCGGCAGGAGTTCGGCGGGAAGGGATTCTCCGGCCTTCTGCCCCAACGTCTCAAGGACGGCTGTCATGGCTCCGTCGAGATCCTTCTCCCTGGTCTGGCCGGTCTCGCAGGTTGTCAGGAGAGCCGTGTAGCGTCCTTCGGCGGTTAGATGCTCGGCGAGGGTTCGGAAGAAGGTCGTCTTGCCGGATTGGCGGGGCGAATGGACGACAAAGTATTGTCCCCGTTCGATCAGCGGCATCACGCCCGGCAGCCGGCGCTCCGGAGGCAGCATGTAGTGCAAGGCGGGCCGGCACGGACCGGCGGTATTGAAGAAACGGGGCACGGGTTCAATCTAGCACGGGGAACGGCGAGGCCACCGTGGGGTGTCTCAGAGGCAGCGACAACTCACCAACATCTTCAACGTTCCCCCATGCGCCACGTCGTTACGTCCCATAGGCCTGAAGGGCCGAGATCCTTATAGGGGTAGGGAGAGCCGGTTGAGTTCCCGGCCCCCCCTCCCTCCGAACCGGACGTGCGGATCTCCCGCATCCGGCTCTCCAGTCGGTAGTTTTACCTCCGAGAGGATTGACGGGCCTGAGCGTAGGCTGTGGTA
>DATIOP010000543.1:0-4286 GCA_035472975.1 Gemmatimonadales bacterium | reverse complement strand
ACCGGCGAAGAGGCCGTAGCCGGCCAGGACGAAGAACTCCGCCGCCATGGAGCTGACGCCCAGGATCAGAATCTGGAATGGGACCCCAGCCCGGGGATCGATGAACTGGGGCAGCAGCGCGGTAAAGAAGAGTAGCGCCTTGGGGTTGGCAGCCTGGAGCATGAACCCGCGCCCCGTGAGTCTCCACCCGGTTCCGCTCGTGTCTTGAATCCCTTGATCGGTCGAGATGGCCAGCCCGCGTCCCATGATCGTGGCGAGACCGAGATAGATCAGGTAGGCCGCCCCGACATAGCGGATCATCGCAAACAACTCGTGCGAGGCGAGGAGAACCGCGCCGAGGCCGACCGCGGAGAGCAGGAAATAGAAGGCGTTCGCCGAGAGAATACCGAGGTTGGCGTAGAGCGAGCGGCGACTGCCGTACTGCAGAGCCTGGGAGACGACGAAGAGGACCGCCGGCCCGGGTGTGAGGCAGAGGACGAACTCGGTGGCCATGAAGAGGAGCCAGGTGTGGACAGTCATTGGCACCTGGATTCCTCGGTCGCTGCGCTCCCTCGGAATGACAACTCTGGCATTCCCGTCTCCCGTCTCCCGTCTCCCGTCTACTGCTTCTCTCTCGAAATCCAGGCCACCATCTCCCTCTCCAGCACATCCAGCGGCAGCGGACCACTATCCAACACCGCGTTGTGGAACCGGCGAATGTCGAACTTGGGACCCAACTCCTTCTGGGCCCTGGCCCGCAACTCCTTGATCTTGAGCTCGCCGAGCTTGTAGGCCAGCGCCTGCCCCGGCCAGGCGATGTAGCGATCGACCTCGACCGTCACGTCCTGTTCCGACTTGGCGGTGTTGTCCACCATGTATTTGATCGCCTGCTCCCGGCTCCATCCCTTGGCGTGAATCCCGGTGTCTATTACCAGGCGGCAAGCGCGCCACATCTCATAGGTCAGTTGACCGAACTTTGAATACGGATCCCGGTAGAATCCCAACTCCTCGCCGAGGCTTTCGGCGTAGAGCGCCCAGCCTTCGATATAGGCGGTGTAGTCGCCGTTGCGCCGGAAATCGGGAAGATCGGTGAGTTCCTGGGCCCGGGACAGCTGTAGGTGATGTCCGGGGACGGCCTCGTGTAGCGTCAGAGCCTCCAGCTCGTACAGCGGACGGGCGTCGAGCCGGTAGGTGTTGACCATGAAGTAGCCGGCGCGCGAACCATCCGCTGCCCCGGGGTAGTAGCGCGCCGTGGTCTGCGACGGAGCCTCGTAATCGGGAAACGGCTTCACCCCATATGGCGCACGGGGCAACTCGGCGAACAGGCGCGGCAGCTCGGGATCGATCCGCTTGGCGAGATCGCGATAGCGCCGAACCAGTCCGTCCGCCGTCGTTTCATAGAATTGGGGATCGGTCCGGAGAAACTTGAGCCAGTCGGCGAAAGAGCCCTTGAAGCCGCTGGCTGTTATCACCGAATCCATGATCTTCCGGATCCTCGCCACTTCACTCAGACCAATCTGGTGGATCTGTTCGGCGGTGAGATTGGTAGTGGTCTCGCGCTTGATGGCGAAGCGGTAGTAGTCGGCGCCGTCGGGGACCGTTGAGATGGCGGGGGAGCTGCGTCCCGCCGGCAGGTAACTGTCCACCACGAACTCGCGGAACCTGGCGAGCACCGGCTGCACGCCATCGAGGATCGCGGCCCGCGCGGCCGCGCGAAGGGAGGCTTGCTCCTCGCTGCCGATGGTCGCGGGCATGGTCTTGAACGGGGAGTAGTACGGACTGAGCTCGACGGTATCACCAATCTGTCCGGTGATCTGGGCCGCAACGCCGCGCAGAGGGACCGCGGGTTGGGTCCATCCCTCCGCCATGCCGCGACGCAGCAGATCCATCACCTGTGCCATGTAGGTCGGATAGGCGGCGAGGCGGGCGAGGTAGTTGTCGTATTCCTTCTTGTTGGTGAAGGGCATGACCTGGACCAGTTGGCCCATCATCAGGTGCGGCCCATCCAGCTGGTCCAAAGCGAGAAGCTCGTTGGGGAATTGCTGGCCCTCGACCGCTACTTCCTTTTCCCGCTTGAAGAGATCGTAGGACAAGGCGTCCTGTTTGGAGAGGCCGGCGCGGGGAATCCCGCCCAGTCGCGCCAGCATGTCGCGGTCATGAGCCTTGCGCCGTTCGATCGCGGCTGGAGAGAGGTCGGTGAGTTTCTGGTCGTAACGATGGTCGCCCTGCCAGGTTGCGGTCTCGGGATGCTCGCGGTGTCTGAACTCCCAGTCGGAAGCGAAGAGCTGCCGGAGGGTGTGGGCGTTATTTGTCTGCTGAGCCTGGGCCTCGCTCGAACCCATCACCATCATCCCTCCCACAATCAGCGTGAGGATCCTGCTTTTCATGGTCCCTGTTCCTGGATGGGAAGGTTGTAACTCTGGCGCCAATCGTGGAACGCGAACGGTAGCCCGATGGACAGCCCGAGAGTCCAGATGGCCCACACCACGTAGCAAGCGGTTCGTTCGTGAGACAGCAGCCACTGAATGAGTGGCAGCCCGGTATTGCCGGTTCTGAGCTGGGCCAGAAGAAATACTCTGAGAAGCAGCGGGACCAGCATGTAGACGAAGAGCAGGAAGCCGAGCAGCAGAACCAGGGCAAGCCCGATGCGGAGCGGAGTCCAGCGGACTTCGGTTTCTCCCTGGTAGATCGCACTTCCGGTGATCGCCGCGCCAAGCATGCTGACGAAGCCGATCCCGCAGGCGATAGCGAACGGGCGGATCGAAGTCATGAATTGCGGTCTGAGGGGGACTGCGCCGGCTACCTGATCTTTCGGCTCAGGTCTCCGGCCGGTGCATCGAACAGGATGCTGCAACAGGTGACACCGGCTTCCGCCTTCTGCAGCTCGGAGACATCCAGGGAGATCACCTCGAATCCCATCCGCCGCAGGAGCTTCTGGGTTGCCGGGAAGTTGGCCGGTACGATGGCGGTCTCTCCCACGACGAGGACATTGGCCCCGGCTGGCTCGTTGGAAGGGACCTCCAGGATCTCATAGCCCTTGAGGGCGCGCGTTTCCACCATGGCGCTGTTGAGCAGCAGCATGTTGCGCCCGAGGTAGGAGCAGGCGGACTTGAGATGGAGCGCTCCCCGGACCTTCACCGGGACAACATTGTACCCGAAGGGCTGGAGAATGGTGCGCAGCCCTTCGGCGCCGGCCTCATCGGTGCGGCGGGAGATTCCCACGAAGATGGTCTTCCACGCCCGGATCACGTCACCACCTTCGAGCGAGCCCTGCGGCGGCAACGAGAGCACCCGTCGACAGAATGCCAGCTCTTCGGCGACACTGAAGACTTCGCGCGCGCGACTCTGCGCGCCCATCCGGGCGGGGACCAGCACTTCATCCAGCACGACCGCGGTGTCTTCCACGAAAACGGCATCGGGGCAGAGGTCGAGCGCCGCCATCGAAATGAGCTTGGCGCCTATCTTGCGCAGAGCATCCTCGTAGGCCGCGTGCTGCGTCCGGGCCAGTTCTACATCGATGGTTTCGTATTTCTGGAAGGTGAGCTCGCAGTCGTTGAGCGTGCGACTTACCGCCCGGGTCAGGGCCACTAGCACTGGATCGCCTCCGCAATGGCTCGGCCCACTTCCGTAGTCGTCGAACGGCCACCGATGTCTGGTGTGGTCGGGCCTTCGGCCACGACGGTGCTCACCGCGTGCTCCAGTCGCTTCGCAGCCTCGGGGTATCCCAGCGCTTCCAGCATCAAGGCTCCAGTGAGTGCAGTCGCCATCGGATTCGCCACATTCTTGCCAGCGAGGGGCGGGGCCGAGCCGTGTACCGGCTCAAACAATCCGGCCCGCCCGGGATGAAGGTTGGCGCTCGCCGCGACACCGAGTCCACCGACCAGGCCCGCGCCGAGGTCGGAGAGAATGTCGCCATAGAGGTTGTTGGCGACGATCACCTGGAAGCGCTCCGGTTCCCGCACCAGCTCCATCGCGAGCGCATCCACATAGCGGTGTTCCCGATTGATGGCCGGGTGACGTGCCCCAACCTGATTGAAGATCTCACCCCAGATCCGCTGCCAGGGGACCGCGTTCGCCTTGGCGCTCATGGTGACGCGGTTCTTGCCGTGCCGGCCGGCCCAGTCGAAAGCGGCCTCCACGATCCGAGTGACTCCCTTCCGAGTATGAATCTCCTCGGAAATCTGCCGCTCGTTCGGAGAGCCTACTTCCTCGGCCCGGCCGATGCCCTGGTACTGCCCTTCGGTATTTTCCCGAAAAATCACGAAGTCTATGACTGCCCGATCGGTGGACCGCAGGGGTGACAGCCG
>DATIOP010000542.1:0-2824 GCA_035472975.1 Gemmatimonadales bacterium | reverse complement strand
CTGGTGAAGACGCTGATCACGCTCGACCACGCCGTCGGCAGCTTCCGGGTAACCGGATTTATTCAGCGGCCTGGCGACGCCGCCCCGAGCGGCCGCCGCACCCAGCTCTTCATCAACGACCGCCCGTTTCGTGATCCCTTCCTGGTGCGGGCTGCAGAGGGCGGCTATCGCTCCGCGATCCATCCTGGGGACCGGCCATCACTCTTTCTCAAGCTCGAGACCGCGCCCGGGGAAGTCGATGTGAATGTGCACCCCGCCAAACTCGAGGTGCGCTTTCGCGACCGGCTCGGCGCTGAGCGCGCGGTGGAGGAAGCGGTGAGAGAGGCGTTGGGGCGGATAGCCTCGGCGGCAGTAGTGTGGGCGAACGGGGCGGATAGGACAGACGCGGCGATCGGGACGGACGGGGCGGACAGCACGCCGGACAGCAACGACCTGTTGGGAATTCTCGATGGGCTGATGTCCGCCTCGTCCGACTCGTCCGTCCTGACCGCCTCGACCGTCCCGATTGCCCTGACGCACATTTTCAATACCTACATCTTCTACTCCGAATCCGACCGCCTCGTGTTCATCGACCAGCACTCGGCTCACGAACGGGTGCTGTATGAAGAGGTCATGACCAGCATTCAGGGTGGAGGGTTGGCCAGCCAGCGCTTGTTGCTCCCCTTTACGCTCGAATTCACCGACGAAGAGCTCGAAGCGATCGAGTCCCACGGGGAACAGATCTCCCGCATCGGCTTCGAGGTCGAGGCCTTCGGAGGCCGAAGCGTCGTCGTGCACGCCGTGCCGGCGCCGCATCCCCGCTTCGATGCGGAGCGCTGTCTGCGCGAGCTGGTCTCCGATCTTGCTCGTGGCCGCTTCGGGGGATGGGCCAACCGGCTCGAACGCTTCGCTGCGACCTATGCCTGCCGTGCCGCGATCAAGGCTGGCGAAGCACTCACGGAGCAGGAAATGCGCGGACTGGTGACAAGACTCTTCGCCTGCGCCCTGCCGCCGCACGACGTTCACGGGCGCGCCAGCATGGTACAGCTCCCCCGCGAGGAGCTGGAGCGCCGGTTTGGCCGGCGGTAGAACCCCAGTCATCGTCGGACCAACGGGCATCGGCAAAACCGCGGTCGCCCTCGCGTTGACCGCGCACTGGCCGCTCGAGGTCATCTCCGCCGACTCGCGCCAGGTCTATCGCCGGCTCGACGTTGGCACCGCGAAGCCCTCCCGGCGAACCCTCGCCCGCGTGCCACATCACGGGATCGATGTCGCGGAACCTGGGCATCGCTACAGCGCCGGTCGTTTCGCCCAGGAGGCCTCGGGATGGATCGAGGCGGTACGCGCCCGAGGCAGGATGCCGGTCGTGGTGGGAGGAACCGGGCTCTACGTGCGTGCGCTCGTGGATGGCCTCTTCGTCGAGCCACCCATGGATCCGGAGACCCGGAAGGCGGTAGAGCGCTGGACTCGAGGATTGGCGGTCCCCGACCTCGTGCGGTATGCGCTCCGTCTCGATCCCGCGTTTCAGGGTGGCGGGAGACAGCGCGCGGCACGCTCGGTAGAAGTGGCGCTGCTCACCGGACGGCCGTTGAGCCACTGGCAGCGCGAAGGGAAGGCCCAGGGCGCCATCACTCCCTGGTACGTCGTACTCACTGCGCCACGGGCGGTGCTCCATCAACGGATTGCGGCGCGCGCCCAGGAGATGGTTACGCGTGGGATGATTGAGGAGACGGCTGCGGTGCTGGCCGAGGGACTCTCGCCGAGTGCGCCCGGTCTCGACGCTATCGGACCCCGTGAGGCGATTGAGTACCTGCACGGCCAACGGGCGCGAGACACGGTCGCCGAGGCAGTTACCATTGCCACTCGGCAATACGCTAAACGGCAGGAGACGTGGTTCCGGCATCAGCTGGCGGGAGAGGTGCTGAACTTGGACGCGACGAGGACGCCGGAGTTGATCGCCGCCGAGATTGTTGCTGCATGGGAGACAAGGAGTAACTACCCTACATGACTTCACACCGGTGTCCTAAATGAAGATTGGCATCACCTGCTACCCCACTTACGGCGGATCTGGAGCCGTGGCCACCGAACTCGGACTGGAACTGGCCCGGCGGGGTCATGAGGTGCACTTCATCTCCTACGCCTCTCCGTTTCGCCTGCGGGGCTACGCGGAAGGCGTCTATTTCCACGAGGTGGATACCAAGGTCGGACGGTATCCATTGTTCGAGCACTACCCGTACACCCTGGCGCTCGCCTCCAAGCAATACGAGGTGGTGAAGCGGGAGAATCTGGATCTGCTCCACGTGCACTACGCGATCCCCCACGCGACGACCGCCTACCTGGCGAAGGAGATGTTGAAAGGGGAGCGCTCGCTCAAGTTCATCACCACCTTGCATGGCACCGATATCACGCTGGTCGGGCAGGAAGCGAGTTTCTACCAGATCACCAAATTCTCCATCGAGACCTCCGACCGGGTAACTGCCGTCTCCGCCTTCCTCCGCGATGAGACGTATCGGGCGTTCGGCTGCGTCGCTTGCGACCTCAGGGTCATTCCGAACTTCGTGAACCTCCAGGAATACCAGCCGGGTCCCGGAGGCGAGCGTGAGTCGCTGGCGCCGGCCGGCCACAAGATCATCACCCACGTCTCCAATTTCCGTGAGGTCAAGCGGGTGAAGGACGTGGTGCGGGTGTTCGCCCGGATCCGCAAGGCGATGCCGGCGACACTGCTGATGATCGGCGATGGTCCGGACCGGAGCGACGCGGAGCGCGAAGCCGAGGAATTATCCGTCACCGATGACGTGCTCTTCCTGGGCCGGCTCGACCGGGTCACCAGTATCCTCCAGGCTTC
>DATIOP010000541.1:0-6927 GCA_035472975.1 Gemmatimonadales bacterium | reverse complement strand
GGGGAACGGGGAACAGGAACGGGGCTGAAAAGAGGTCTGTCATTCCGAGCGAAGCGAGGAATCCCGATGCCAGCATCTGCATTGGGATTCCTCGGTCGCTTCGCGCCCTCGGAATGACAGCCCTTGACCGCCGTTCCTTTTCCCTGTTCCCCGTTCCCTTTTCCCGCTTTTTAGTGTTCTACCCGCTTCAACTGCCGGTCGTGAATCCTCGAAAGCAACGCCAGCGACAAACACGCCCCGATCATCGCCAGCATCATGTCCCACTGGGTATCCCAGGGATCGCCCTGAGTGCCGAGGAAGGCGTCAGCAGCGGTGCCGGTGGCGGCGGCGGTCCACCACTCGACCAGCTCGTAAAAGCTCGACAGCGCCATGCAGAAGCAGATCACCAGGAAGGTGAGCCATTTGCCGCGCCGCAGTGGCGAGGTGCGAAGCAGGATCTCACGGGCTACAATGGCCGGGATGAATCCCTGAGCCAGATGGCCGAGTCGATCGTAGTTATTGCGGGTCCCACCCACCAAATCGCGCACCCAGTACCCTGCCGGCACTTCGGCGTAGGTGTAGTGCCCACCGACGGCCAGGATGCAGGCGTGAATCGCGAGCAGCGTATAGGCCAGGGGAGTGAGCGGGAAGCGCTTCCTGGTGAGCAGGACGATAGGCAACCCGATCAGGATCGGTGCGACTTCGAGGAACCAGGTGAAGTGATCGTGGGGGTGAATGCCCGACCAGACGAGGACGGCTAGAACGAAGACGAGAAGGGGCATGGGAGGAGCGTGAGAAGTGAGACGCTGTTTATTCAGGCCCGTCAGCGAAAGGCACCTCCACCACCATTCCATCCCGCGCCACGACGGTTTCCTCAAAGATCATCCGTGCCTCGGCCAGCAACTCGGGAGCCTCTCGCGAGTAACGGGGACTGATGTGGGTCAGGACCAGGCGCCGGACACCGGCGTCTCGCGCAATGGCGGCCGCCTCTTCCGCCGTGGAGTGGCCGGTTTCCTTGGCGCGCTCCAGATCCTCCTGGCTGAAGGTGGCCTCGTGCACCAGGAGATCGGCGCCCTTCGCAGCACGACGCAACCCGTCGGTTGGTCGGGTGTCACCCGAAATCACAACGGTGCGGCCAGGACGCGGCGGGCCCACAAGGTCACTCGGACTGACGGTCCTTCCCTCGGGGGTGGTGACGGTCTCTCCCTTGTGCAGCCGTCCCCACAGGGGACCCTCGGGCACGCCGAGCTCCCGAGCGCGCTCAGGATGGAAGCGTCCCAGCCGCTGATGCTCGACCAGCGCGTAGCCCACGGTGTCGGCCCGATGATCGGTCGCGAAGGTCGTGATGTCGTACTGGTCCCGCTTGATCACGTCACCCACCTTCAACTCCCTGATTTCGATGGGAAACTTGACCCGTTCGATGCCCACTTCGAGCGCGTGACGTAAGATCCTCTCCGCCCCCTTGGGCCCGTATAACACGAGCGGATCACGCCGCTCCTGGCCGCCGAATATGTTGAGCAGGCCCATGGTGCGAAGCAGCCCGATCACTCCCAGGAGATGATCGGAGTGCCAGTGGGTGAAGAAGATGTCCCGGAAGGCAAAACTCACTCCGTAGCGCATCATCTGGCGCTGGGTCCCTTCGCCGCAGTCGAACAGCATCGTCTCACCCTCGCGTTGAACCGCGATGGAGGCGACGTTGCGCTCGATGGTTGGGCAGGCAGCGCCGGTGCCCAGAAAGGTCAGGGAAAGCATGGGCGGGAAGATACGGGAGACGGGAGAAAGGAGAAGGGAGACGGGAGACGGGAGACGGGAGACGGGAGACGGGAGACGGGAGACGGGCGACAGGAGACAGGAGATGAAGACCAGACAAGCGCATTTCTAAGGAATACAATTGCGTAGGATTGCACCTGCGATTCCTGACGATGCCCGTAAGATTGCCCTCATGGCTGATCACAGATCCCTCGAGGCTTGGAAGGAAGCACGCCTTGTCGTTGTCGGAGTCCTCGAGGTCTCACGAGATCACTGGCGACCGTGGGCCGCGGCGATGTTCGGTCAGCTACAGCGCGCCTCACTTTCCGTCCAGTTGAACATTGCCGAAGGATGGAGTTTTAGTCAGACAACTATCTGCGCGCGACACTTAGGTATCGCGTACGGCTCCGCTATCGAAGCCGCGGATCTGATCGAGTTACTTGTTGATGTGGGAGTGGTTCCAACGAAGTCAGGGGCTAATCTCCGATCTCATTCTTCACGCTGTCAGCGTCTGCTTATCGGTCTTCTCAAACGGCATCGACCACTGTCCTAACACGGGTTCTCGGTTGTCCCGTCTCCCGTCTCCCGTCTTCCGTCTCCCTTCTCCCCTCGCCGTCAGCGAGTACCTTAAGTGTCCATGTCCGCCACCCCCGAACCCGAATCCATCGAAGCCGAACCGCCCATCGTCCCGCTGCCGGATATCCGCACCCTGGCGCTGGTGGTGCTGGCGGGACTGGCGCTGGTGTACACCCTCCACGTCGCCAAGGCGTTCTTCCTGCCGGTCGTGTTGGCGGTGATGCTCGACTTCCTGTTGAGCCCGGTCATTCGCTTCCTCGCAAAGCTGCACATTCCCGAGTCCATCGGTGCCCTGATCGTGATGGTCATCCTCTTCGGGGGGATTTCGCTCGCGATATGGCACCTCTCCGACCCGGTGCAGCAGTGGCTCGCCAAAGCGCCTCAGAGCCTGACCGACGTCCGGACCAAACTCCGCAAAGTCACCAAGCCGGTGCAGGACGTCGGTAAGGCGGCAGAGCAGGTGGAGAATGTGACCCAGGCCGCTTCGGGAACAGCCCAGCCGCAGCAGGTCATCGTTCGCGGTCCCAGCCTGTCACAGCGAGTCTTCGGCACCACGCAGGAATTCGCCATCGGCTTCTTCGAGGTGATGGTGCTGCTCTACTTCCTGTTGGCGGCGGGCGATCTGTTCCTGCAGAAACTGGTGCACGTCGTCCCCGAATTCACCGACAAGAAGAAGGCCGTCCGCATCGTGCGCGAGGCAGAATCGTCGGTGTCGGTCTACCTCGGCACCGTGACCCTGGTGAACGTCTGCCTCGGCGCCGCGATCGCCGTGGCGATGGCCCTGGTGGGAATGCCGAATCCACTCCTCTGGGGAGTCGGTGCCTGCCTGCTCGAGTTCGTTCCGTATCTGGGCGCTGCCACGATGACTGCCATGCTAACCATTGCCGGACTCGTCACCTTCGATGACGTTGGTCGAGCCCTGCTGGTACCGGCAGTCTACATCGCGATTGACCTCTTCCAGGCCAATGTCCTCTCACCCATCATCCTGGGACGCCGCCTCACCCTGAACCCCGTCGCCATCTTCGTGGGGCTGTTGTTCTGGACGATGGTGTGGGGCGTTGCTGGGGCATTCCTGGCCGTGCCGCTGCTCGCGACGCTCAAGAGTTTCTGTGATCACATTGAGAGACTGCGGCCGGTGGGCGAGTTCCTTGGGAGGTAGACGGGAGACGGGAGACGGAAGACGGGAAAAGCGTGAGAAGTGAGAAGGAACAGCGCCGGGGGACGGAAAGTGAACGGGAAAGCTCTTGGAATACTAAGAGTACCTCATACCGAGCGAAGCGAGGGATCTAGTCTCCAAACCGTGGTGCCAAGCAAGGGAGGCTAGGTCCCTCGTCGCTTCGCTCCTCGGGGATGAGGTACTCCACTTTTTTCAGCAGTTCCCGTCTCCCGTCTCCCGTCTCCCGTCTACTGCTTCCCGAACGTATCGCACGCCCGCGGATCGCTGTTCTTGAATCCCCGTTCGAACCACTGCTGTCGCTGGGCCGAGGAACCATGGGTGAAGGATTCCGGGTT
Source organism: Gemmatimonadales bacterium (assembly GCA_035472975.1). Classification (GTDB taxonomy): domain Bacteria; phylum Gemmatimonadota; class Gemmatimonadetes; order Gemmatimonadales; family GWC2-71-9; genus DATBGE01. The sequence continues at coordinate 3,111 of DATIOP010000541.1, read as the reverse complement.
CACATGGCCGGTCGACATCCGCTGTAGCCGGTCGTCGCCGACACTGGCTGCAGCACCGAGGGCTTCCTCGAAGTCTCCCGCCTCCATGATGCCGCGCTGCTGGGCAGTGCCGGCCCAGACTCCGGCATAACAATCGGCCTGCAGCTCCATGCGGACCGACAGGTCGTTCTGCAGGTCGGGACGCTGCTGCTGCATCTGGCGGACCTTCGCTTCCGTGCCGAGCAGCTTCTGAACGTGATGCCCAATCTCGTGGGCCAGCACGTAGGCCTGTGCTGCGTCGCCCGGGGCGCCGAAGCGATCCTTGAGCTCCTGGTAGAAGCCCAGGTCGATGAACACCTTTTCGTCTCCCGGACAGTAGAAGGGACCGGAGGCCGTTTCCGCGTAGCCGCAGGCCGACTGCACCGCATCGCGGAACAGCACCAGCTTGGCGTCATGATAGTCGGTGCCCAGTTGGGGAAGGATCTTCGCCCACTGGGCCTGTGCGTCATCCAGCACTTTTCCCACGAAGACCACCATCGGTTCTTCCTCGGGGTCGTTGACTGGAGCTGCCTGGTCGGCACCTGGTGCGGCGCCTCCACCGCCAGCCGCCAGGCTCAGGAAGTCACGCTTGAAGACGAGGCTAAGGATCACGAGGATCACGACTCCGCCGAGTCCGAGGCGCATGCCTGGACCACCGCCGCGGAACCCGCGCCGATCTTCGATGTTGGTGCTACGTTGATCAGGACCGCCGAAACGCATGGTGGGAACTCCACAGAGCCAGCAAAGGGAGAAAGGAGAAGGGAGAAGAGGACCGAACGGGTAATACTGCGGGACAGTGCAAGAATGCGAAAGGGCGGCGAGGAACTCTGCCCCCGCCGCCCACCGTCATTCCCTTCTCCCTTCTCCTATCTCCCTTCTCCCTCCTACGTCTACGCTGCCAGCCTCTGCACCCTTCTCGCTTCCCCCATCTCCTTCCTCCCGCTCTTACTCAACGCCGCACGCAGTGAATAGACGTGGAGAACGACCGCGATCGGCACTGCGAAGGTCGGGATGATGTACAGCGGGAAGACGGTCATCGGTGTTGTGGGACCGGGCCGTAGACCGCCGAAGAGGACGGGCACCAGAAAGCCGGTTCCCGTACCAACGGCCACGACGAGATCCGACAGGCCGACGACATTGAATCCTATGGAGAGTCCACGGGCACCGGGCACATCACGCAGCAGCGCGTAGCCCACCAAAAGGGCCGCAGTGCCGATGGCGACGTCACCCCAACCGGCCGGGAGAGCGAAGTATCCAGGCAACGTCCCCACCGAATAGAGAATGATGAACAGGAGCCCGATCAGCCGGAAGAACTGGACGCCAACCAGAGTCGAGAGCGGAATCGCATCTACCGTGCGGCGCCAGGCCGGGATCGTCAAAGCACCGAGACCCAGCAGGAGGCTTCCACCGATGAACAGCGGGAAGGAAAGCGGAATGGGTCGACTCGCTGCCTCAGGCGACACCGGGTTCAAGGAAAGGGCGAGTGACAGGACGAGCCAGGCCGCGAGGACAATCGTCGTGAAGCGAGTCACCCGTTGTCGGGTTGGTGCGTCGAGTCCGGCGACGCCAGCCGCCCTGGCGACAATGCGGCTCAACATGTAGAGGAGCAATAGACCACCGCCGAGGACGATCGGCGCCGTATACCACGGTGTTGCGGGTGACATGACAGCCTCCTGAAACTGCACGTTAGGATCAGAATGTTCCGGCGGATTGCCCCGCCGCGGCAATGGCACTGCTGAGCTGATCCCTCAGCGCAGGCCAACCATCGGTTCCGAGCCCTTCTACCATCTGGCGGTGTACCAGGGCCCACAGCGGTTCCGCCTCCTGCCACTTCCGCTCCCCCGACGCAGTGAGTCCCACTCGGCGGATTCGCTGGTCCTGCTTGTCTCCTGCTTTCACCAGCACCAGGCCATCCCGCTCCATGGTCCGGAGATTCCGGGTGAGCGTCGTCCGATCCATTCCCATGAGGTCCGCCAGCACCGAGAGCGGTTGAGGGCCGAAGCGGTGGAGCACGGTCAGGACTGAGAACTGTCCGGGCAGCAGCCCAGAAGGTGCGAGCGCTCGCTCATAAGTCTGGGTCACCGCCCGCGCGGCTCGGCGCAGGTGAAAGCAGACGCAGGTGGTGGAGGGGGCGAATTGGGTGGACATGAGTCAGGCCGACAGGGCGGTCGGGACGGACAGGGCGCCCGGCATGCACGAGATGAGCATAAGGTGTATATACACCTAATTGCGAAGGAACGCAACCCGGTCCGTCTTGTTCGCCCTGTTCGTCCTGTCCGACGCGCAGCGATTGCATCGAAACGGCACTGGCTGAGCTATGGCGATGCACGTCGCACGGGGGGCGCGCACTCTCGCTAAGCCGGTTTGCTCGAACGTCTTAGATGGCATGCGACAAGTTGGCGTGTCGATTGCCTCCCCCCCGCGCCGACTCGGTGGAACGCGTCGAGTCAATTTCTGAAAATCAATTCACACCCTCCAATTCGAAGGTGCACCATGCGAAACATCTCTCTCTCGCTGACCCGAGTGGCGCTCGCCATGATCGTGGCCGGGCTCGGTGCCTGCGCCGACAACTCCTCGACTCCCACGGCGCCCACTGATCCCTCCCTCAAGTCCTCGCCGCCGGCAGACATTTCGGTAGCGGTCGCGTCGATCCGGCTCCGCTGCGAGCGCCGGGCGAACCGCTCGAAGATTTCAGTGGACGGCTCCGGCCTGGTTCCACGGGCGGGGAACTTCCGTGCTCGAGTGACCGCTTCAGGCGGTACGGTGACCTCTACGGTTCATCGGGCCGTGGCCGGGGACGTCGAGATTGACTTCGATAGCAATCCGAATGACATCCGGGCTGGAGCGACCAGGATCGCGGCGAACTTCATCACCGCGCGCACGGGCCCTGATGTGGTGGCCAGGATTCTGAATGCGGGCGGGCAGGTGGTGGCGACGCAGGGGGCGGACTGCACGGTTCAGTGAGGGGATGTGAGGATGTTTGGATGTAAGGATGTTTGGATGTGAGGATGTCCGCTGTCATCCGAGCGAAGCGACGAGGGATCTACTCTCCTTTAACATGTTCTTGGGATAGGCGAGTAGATTCCTCGCTGC
>DATIOP010000540.1:0-2965 GCA_035472975.1 Gemmatimonadales bacterium | reverse complement strand
GTAATAAGGAGAGCGGGAGAGATTGCTTCGGCCCTCCGGGGCCTCGCAATGACATAAGCCCGTCACTGGGCAGCACCTCCAGCAGGCAGGACGAAGGTGATGAAAGTTCTGATTATTGTCGAAGAAACTCCCAATGGCTTTTCGGCCTTCTCCCCCGACGTGCGGGGGTGTATCGCCAGCGGGGCGACGAGGGAAGGAGTAGAACGCATGCTGCGGGAGGCGATTGAGTTCCACCTCAAGGGACTCCGCGCGTTAGGCCAGGTGGTTCCCGCACCGCATTCGTACGCGACGTTTGTGGAGGTGGGGGCGTAGCGGACCGGCGGACGGGTTTTGTCATTGCGAGGCCCTCCGAGCGCAGCGAGGGGGCCGAAGCAATCTCACCCGCTATTCCTGCGACTACCGCTCTCTCGAAGTCGGGTCCAGACGGGCTAAACCGGTTGAGATTGCTTCGGGGCGCTTGCCGCGCCCCTCGCAATGACAAAAAGCAGATCCCGTTCCCTGTTCCCCGTTCCCTTTTCCCACAGTTAGGTCACAATACTCCCGCCCATCTCGCGATATAGGGCCGCAGAAATTAAAGTCCATCCACACAAAGCAGGTCGCAGAATCAACGAGTCACTCTTCCGCAGTACGGCAGAAAGGAATCCTCCAATGTCTTCCACCTCACACTCCGACATCCGCAACATCGTGCTGGTCCACGGCGGCTTCGTGGACGGCTCTGGTTGGGAAGGAGTCTACCGGGCCCTCAAGAAGGACGGGTTCAAGGTCAGTATCGTGCAGAACCCCACGCTCTCGCTGGCCGGCGACGTCGAAGTCACCAAGCGGGTCATTGCGGCACAGGACGGCCCGGTGGTCCTGGTCGGCCACTCCTATGGCGGTGCCGTGATCACCGAAGCCGGCAATGATCCCAAGGTCGAGGCGCTGGTCTACATCGCCGCCTTTGCGCCGGACGCGGGGGAGTCGGTCAACAGCCTGATCAAGGACCCGGTGCCGGGCGCGCCGGTTCCTCCGATCCTGCCGCCTCAGGACGGCTTTCTCCTCCTCGACCGGACCAAGTTCGCCGCGTCGTTCGCTGGCGATCTCGATCCGGAGCAGGCCGCGTTCATGGCGGATTCCCAGGTTCCGTGGGGCATCGAGGCCCTGGGGGGGACCATCAGCGAGCCGGCCTGGAAATCGAAGCCGAGCTGGTACCTCGTGTCCACTGAGGACCGGATGATCCCGCCGCCTGCTCAGCGCTTCATGTCCAAGCGCGCCGGAGCGTCGGTCGTTGAGGCCGTTGGCAGCCACTCGATCTACGTCTCCCAGCCTGCTGCGGTGGCAGGGCTCATTGCGAGTGCGGCGAAGGCGGGGAAGGTGATGGCGGGGGCGTAGGGCCGGATTTCTGTCATTGCGAGGGCCCCCGAGCAAGAGCGAGGGGGCCCGAAGCAATCTCACCCGGTGTCCTTAGTACGAGCGGTCTCTGCCAAGGTGAGCGGTTGAGATTGCTTCGGTCGCTTTGCTCCCTCGCAATGACAGAACCCGTTCCCCGTTCCCCCTTCCCGCTGTATTCTCCTCCCTCTGCCCCGACACCGCACACCTGACCCCCGACACCTGACACCTAGCACCTTGTCCGACCAACTCTCCCGTCTCACCACCGCCCTCTCCGCCCGGTATGCCATCGAGCGCGAAATCGGCCAGGGAGGGATGGCTACGGTTTACCTCGCCGATGACCTGAAGCATCGCCGCAAGGTGGCGATCAAGGTCCTGCGGCCGGAGCTTGGCATGCTGCTCGGTGCTGAGCGGTTCACCCGGGAGATCGAGGTCGTGGCGGGACTGACCCATCCCCACATTCTTCCGCTCTACGATTCGGGTGACGTGCCCCTGGAGCATGACGAGGGAGCTCAGAGGCTTCTCTTCTATGTCATGCCCTACGTCCGAGGCGAATCACTGCGGCACAAGCTGCTCCGGGAGAAGCAGCTCACGGTGGACGACGCGATGCGGATCATTCGCCAGGTCGCCTCGGCGCTGGACTATGCCCACGCCAGCGGCCTGATCCACCGTGATATCAAGCCGGAGAACATCCTGCTGAACGAGGGCCAGGCGATGGTCACCGACTTCGGCATCGCTCTCGACGCCGCCGCGCTGCCGGAAAAGCGGCTGACCCGGTCGGGTGTCATGGTCGGAACGCCATCTTACATGAGTCCGGAGCAGGCTGCCGGCGAGAGGATGCTCGACGGTCGCAGCGATATCTACGGCCTGGGCGTCATGCTTTATGAAATGCTGGCGGGCGAGGCGCCCTTCACCGGACCGACGGCACAGGCGGTGATTGCCAAGCGATTCACCGATCCCGCCCCCTCGATTCGCCGCTTGAGACCAGCGGTGCCGGCGTCGGTGGACGAGACAATCAAGAAGGCCCTCGCCAACGTCCCGGCCGACCGCTTCTCGAGCGGTGCCGCCATGGTCGAAGCACTCACCGCGCCGGTCATTGCCAAGTCTCCCTCGGTGGCGGTACTCCCGTTCCTCAACTACAGCGCCGATCCGGAGAACGAATTCTTCGCCGACGGGATCACCGAGGACGTGATCGCCCAGCTGGGGAAGATCCGCTCGCTCAAGGTCATCTCCCACACTTCGTTGATGCCGTTCAAGAAACGGGAGCTGAGTCTCAAGGAGATTGGGGCGAGGCTGAATGCGGGGACCCTCCTCGAGGGAAGCATCCGGCGAGCCGGGAATCGAGTGCGAATCGTCGCGCAGTTGGTCGACGCCGAGACCGACCGCCAGCTCTGGGCCGAGACCTACGACCGGGATCTGACCGACATCTTCGCGATCCAGAGCGATGTGGCGCTGCGGATCGCCGGAGCGCTCGAGGCGGAGCTCTCTCACGAAGAAACTACCCGGATCAAGAAGCACAGGGCAGCTGGCAGGTTCCGAAAAGAGAGCCGGCGAACAACCATTTCCGGAGGGAATACCATGACGAATAGAATTGCGCGGC
>DATIOP010000539.1:0-3938 GCA_035472975.1 Gemmatimonadales bacterium | reverse complement strand
CGACCCGCCTCCCGGTCTCGGCGGCGATAGACGAAGAGAGCGGCGACCGCACTGCCGAAGAAGATCCAATCACAGAACACGACGTAGTCGAGAAGCTGCCCATAGGACCCCGAGAAAAGCAGCAGGATCCCCCAAAGGCCCTGCACCAGGATCGCCGTTGTCGGCGTGCGGAATTTCGGGTGGAGCGTCGCCAGCTGCGGGAAGAAGAGTCCGTCGGCCGCCATCGTACGGTAGACTCGGGGTGATACCAGGATCACCAGGTTGAGGAATCCGAAGGTGGAGGCCGCTATTCCTGCCGAGATGAAGGTCGAGCCGACGGGCCCCACCGCTATCCGCATCGCGTCTGCTGCGGGAGCCGTGCTCGCGGCCAATCCTCCGGCGCCTAGAGTGCGGAGGTAGGTCAGGTTGGCGAGGACGTACACGATCACCACGATGATCACCCCGAGCACCAGCGCGCGGGGAAGATTCTTCTCCGGTTCAACGATTTCTTCGGCGATGAAGTTGGTCTGCTGCCAGCCTCCATACGCGAACAGCACCGGAACCAGGGCAGCCGCGAGCGCCAGAAAGAGCGGGCCGGAAGCATTGACCGGGGGAGGTGATGCTACTGCCGGCGCCGCGGCCAGCCCCGCGATGATCAGTACTCCGAGGGCGGTGAGCTTCAGTAGGGAAAAGAGATTGTTGGTGATCGCCCCCGGCTCGACACCGACATAGTTGACCGCCGAGAGCAGCGCGATCGCCCCGGCCGCGATCGGCATCACCGTGTTGTTGCCGAGGCCGAGGAGGGCGGAGCAGTAGGTGGCGAAAGTGACGGCGACCGCGGCCATGGCACCGGTCGCGATGACCAGCAGGAGACTCCAGGCGTAGAGGAACGCCGGCAGGGGGCCGAAGGCATCGCGGAGATAGACGTAGCTCCCTCCGGCCTGGGGATTCCGCTGGGCCAGTTCCCCGAAGCAGAAGGCGCCGATCAGTGCGATCGCTCCACCCAGGATCCAGACGGCCAACGTCAGGCCGGCGGAGCCCACCCGCTGGGCCACGATCGCCGAGTTCATGAAGATCCCGGAGCCGATGATGCCGCCGACCACGGCCATGGTGCCGGAGAAGAGGCCGAGGGAACGGCGGTAGCCGGTGGGAGAAGTCACGGGGCAAAGTCTGGGGTAGGAAGTGGGATGGGGGAAGTGGGAAGTAGGTGGGGTGGGACGTAAGAGGTTAGGCGTGGGACGTAATACGTGGGAGGAAGGACCAGGGGTGGGCGCGGAATGGTGCGGTCCGAAACGAATAATCTTCGGTAGAAACAGCATTTTGCCGACGATTCGTTATTGACCGGTATGATTGGACGAATTATGTTGGGTTTGGATGGGAGTCCAAGACCATGCTCGACGCCACTGATATCCGCATTCTCGACCTGCTCCAGGGCAACGCGCGTATCTCCAACGCGGACATCGCCCGGGAGCTGGACATGGCCCCCTCTGCCATCCTCGACCGTATCCGGAAGCTTGAAGCGCGCAGTGTCATCACCGGGTACGAAGCCCGGCTGGATGCCCATGCCGTCGGCTTCGGGCTCACAGCCTTCATCCTGGTCAGAACCGAGGAGCGAGTCGGCTCGGCCAGCGTAGGGCAGTCCATCGCCAAATTCCCCGAAGTTCAGGAAGTGCACCACGTCGCCGGCGAGGATTGCTACCTCGTGAAGGTCAGAGTCCAGGATACCGACGCGCTGGGAGAGCTGCTCCGGGAGCGCTTCGGCCGGCTCAAGGCGGTGCGGAACACCCGAACCACGATCGTACTGTCGACCGTGAAGGACAGCTCGCGAATTCCGCTGAATCACACGAATGGAGCCGGCGAATGACCGACCACGCCTCGGCTCCACGCTGGCAGATGATCGCGGCCTTCGCCGCCATCTACATCATCTGGGGCTCGACCTACCTCGGTATCGCCCTGGCGATCCAGAGCATGCCGCCGTTCATCATGGCCGGCTCCCGATTCGTTCTGGCGGGTGCAGCGCTCTACACCTATGCCCGTCTCACCGGGAGCCCGCGGCCCACCGCCACTCACTGGAAATGGGCCGTCTTGCTCGGAGCGTTGTTCTTCCTGGTCGGGAACGGTGCTGTCGCCTGGGTCGAGGACAAGGGAATGCCCTCCGGGCTGGCCGCACTCGTCGTGGCGATGGTGTCGGTGTGGACGGCACTTCTCGAATGGCTCCGTCCCGGTGGCACGAGGCCGAGCCCCGTCGTGTTGGCCGGCATCGCACTGGGATTCGGCGGCGTCGCCCTGCTGGTTCTGCCTGGGCAGGCTTCGGGCCCGCTGAATGCCGCTGCTCTCGGACTGCTCCTGTTTTCGACTCTCACCTGGGCCAGCGGCTCGGTGCTGAGCCGCGACGCGAAGCTCCCCGAGAGCGTGGCACTCGCATCCGGCATCCAGATGCTGGCCGGGGGAGCCTGGCTGTTCCTTGCGAGCATCGTCAACGGCGACTGGGCGCAGCTTAACTTGAGTGCCATAACCGCCCAGTCATGGATCGCCTTCGGCTACCTGACCCTGTTCGGGTCGCTGGTGGCCTTCACCGCTTTTGCCTGGCTGCTGCGAATCACGACGCCTTCCAAGGTGTCCACCGCCGGCTACGTCAATCCGGTCGTGGCAGTGTTCCTCGGCTGGGCTATCGCAGGAGAGAAGCTGAACGGCCGTACCCTGGTGGCCTCGCTGGTCATTGTGGCCGCGGTCATTCTGATCGTTACCGGCAAGGAACTCGTGGCGAGCCGGGCTCGTGGGTCGGCCAAGGCGGTAACGGCTGGGAGCGGTGTCGCCCCACGGGCCACGGCAAGCGACTGATCCGTCCCTGTTACGCCCTTGTGATTTGACGTCCTTGAGGAGCCGTTTACCTTGAGTTGCATGACGATCTCACTGACCTGCTGGGCCAATTCCAATCCCAACGCGCACGTGATTAAAACGGGCGGGTGAGTCTGTCGTGATCCGATATCCGACGGCCCGCTCCCAATGAGCGGGCCGTTTCTTTTGCTGGGGAGCATTACCAATGGTTCTGTCGGCGACAATTCCGGAAAGGCAAAGTGCAGCTCCAAGCGAAGGGTTGGAGCTGGCGACGTTGTTCGACGTCAGCCAGGCCCTGTCGGGGTCCCGCAGTCTGGGTGAGGCATTGTCCGCCGGGCTGCGGATTCTGGCGCACTACCACGGGGTTCCCCGCAGTTCGGTCACCCTGATCGACGAAGGTTCCGACGAGTTGTACATCGAAGCCTCATTCGGCCTCGACTCGGCCGGTCAGCAGACGCGCTATCGGCTGGGAGAGGGGATCACGGGGCGGGTCGCCGCCAGCGGGAAGGCAATCGTGGTGCCCGACGTGAACCGGGAGCCGCGGTTCCTGCACCGGGCGGCGCGGCGCCAGAACGATCCGGCCACCGCGTTCATCTGCGTCCCGATTCTGCTCGATCACCGGCCGGTAGGCGCGCTCTCGGTGGACGTTCCCTCCGCGTCGGGGCGGGACCTGGACCGGGTGCTCAAGTATCTGCACGTAGTGAGCTCGCTCATCGCGCTGGCGCTCAAGACGACGCGACCGGCCGATCAGGAGCGGGTCGCGCTGCGTGAGGAGAATCTCCACCTTCGTCAGGAGCTGAAGGAGCGCTACGATTTCTCGGGACTGATCGGGACCAGTGCCGAGATGCGTGACGTGTGCGCGCAGATCGCTCTGGTTGCCCCGGCGAGCACAACGGTCCTCCTGCGCGGCGAATCGGGCACCGGTAAGGAGCTGATCGCCCACGCGATTCACTACAACTCTCCACGGGCGAGTGGACCCTTCATCAAGGTCAACTGCGCCGCGCTACCGGAGACACTGATTGAGTCGGAGCTCTTCGGGCACGAACGGGGGGCGTTTACCGGCGCTTTGAGCCGAAGAAAGGGTCGCTTTGAGCTGGCTCATGGCGGAACCCTGTTCCTGG
>DATIOP010000538.1:0-1870 GCA_035472975.1 Gemmatimonadales bacterium | reverse complement strand
ATCACCAGCCCGGCCCCCATCGGTCGTATCATCCAGGCGCCACCGGATGGGCTGTACCGAGTTCGAGAGGAAGCCGTTCCCCGGACCGGACTCAAAGTGGTCCGAGAGGTCGTGCGATGCCGCTGGCTATTGGGGGAGACTCATCTTTGGATTGCCCGCCGCAAAGGCGTGGGCCGAGGGGAAGGGTCGAGCGGATTGCGTTACGACGAAGCGCGGCGGACACCGCCAGCGGCAGAGTGATGAACGTGTCAGGGATCAGGGATCAGGGAAAGCGGAACAGGGAACAGGGAACGGGAAAAGCGAGGGAGGCTGTCATTCCGAGCGAAGCGAGGAATCCCGATGCGGCCCGTCAGTCTCTTACCTAACCCCCTGTCCCCCTTCTCTATTGGGAAGGGGGAACGGCGACGAGAAGTCCAGCGATGAACTGTTGATCTCGTCTCAGCTTTCCGGTCCGCCGGTCCGCAGTCCCCCCCCGCCCATTCGAGCGATACCGCCCCAACCCCTGCCTCCCCACATTGCACTCCGGTTCTGGTCTCAACTTACCGGAGGATCGCAATACCATGTCCGACACCAACTCACTTCAGGCGCTCTCCGACGCCTTGGCCGGCGCGGTCGAACGCGCCGCCCGTTCCGTCGTCGCAGTTCACGCCCGTCCCCGACTTCCTTCGAGCGGGGTCCATTGGCGGGATGGGCTGATCGTCACCACCGACGGCACCGTCCGCCGCACCGAAGGAATCACGGTGACTCTGCCCGACGGGCGCTCGGTGGCGGCCACACTCCAAGGCCGAGATCCGGGCACCGACTTGGCACTGCTTAAGATCGAGAGCGGACTGCTTCCCGTCGCCGAACGCGCGACGAGCAGTTTAAAGCCGGGCCACCTGGTCCTGGCCATCGGCCGGTTGGATGAAAACGGCCCACGTACAAGCTTCGGCGCGGTGAGCAGCGTCGGCCCCGCCTGGCGCAGCTGGAAAGGCGGAGAGATCGATGCACAACTGCAATCCGATCTCACGATCTACCCCGGCCTGGGAGGTGGGGCACTGGTGGACGTCTCTGGACAAATCCACGGCATCAACTCCGGTGGACTGAGCCGGCCGTTCGCTACGACCATTCCGGCTCAGACGGTGGAGCGGGTGCTCACCGCTCTGTTGAACAAAGGTTACGTGGCCCGCGGCTACATTGGCGCGGCACTCCACGCGGTGCGCTTTTCCGACAAGGCGCGGGAGCGAATGAAACTGTCGCACGGCGGCGGGGTCGTAGTGCTTGAGGTCGATGGAGACGGGCCAGCCGCCAACGCGGGTATCCTTCTGGGTGATGTGCTGGTCGGCGCCAACGGCGCGGCGCTCGACGGCTCGGAGGATCTGGTGAACCAGCTCGGCAGCGCCATGGTGGGCCGCAAGCTCAAACTCGACATCGTGCGCGGGGGCAGCCTGACCAGCGTCGAGCTGGTGGTAGGGGAGCGTCCCCGGAAGACTGCATGACCGGACTCGCCGCGGCGCTCGACGCCCAGAATCGGCTGTCGGATCTGGCCGAACGGATCCGGCAGTCGACGGTTCAGCTGCAGGCGGGGCCGCACCAACTCGGCGCGGGCATTGCCTGGGGAGAGGACCTGGTGCTGACCAACGCGCACGTCGCGGTGGCCGACTCGCTCGAAGTGACCCGTCCGGACTGGCAAAGGCGTCAGGGCCGGATCGTCACCCGCGATCCGAAGAGGGACGTGGCTTTGCTGGAGGTGCCGCGGCTCGACCTCGCTCCAGGTTCACTGGGCGGTTCCGCTCGACTGCGGCCCGGGATGCTGGTCTTCGCCATCGGCCATCCGTTCGGCCAGGTCGGCGCGCTTGCCACCGGCATCGTGCACGCCGGTGGGCCGGCA
>DATIOP010000537.1:0-3433 GCA_035472975.1 Gemmatimonadales bacterium | reverse complement strand
ACGGTCACGGAGGCCACATCTCGGGGTTGGAGAAAGCGGTCTGGATCGTAGGGACGCCCCTCGTAGCGGTGGACCTCCTCCTGCATGGCGGTCGCGGTGCGTCCCGGAAAGACAGTGATCACCCGCACGCCTTGCGGATGGATCTCCTCCCGCAGGCCGTCGGCCAGTGCCCGGAGGGCGTGCTTGGAGGCGGCGTAGCCCGCCCAGCCGGCTCGGGCGGCTTGGAATCCGGAGCCCGAGTTGACGAACACCACCTGTCCCTGGCGGGCGATCAGGGACGGCAGCAGGGCCTGGGTGAGGACGTAGGGCGACCTAACGTTGACCCGATAAAGGCGGTCGAGATCTTCCACCGGCGCCGTGGCCACGAGGCCGCCTGCGAAGTAGCCGATGCTGTGGATTAGGACATCAACGACACCGAATACCTCGACAACCCGCGCCGTCAGCGCGTGGACCTGGTCGTCGTCGGTGAGATCGGCGGCGAAGATCTCGACGCTTGGGGAAGAGTCCCGAGCCCTGGTGGCCACCAAATCGAGGCGCTCGGCGTTGCGGCCTGCCAGAACGAGGCGGGCGCCTTCCCGCGCCAGGGCCAATGCGATGGCCTCGCCGATGCCGCCACTGGCGCCAGTGATGACTGCCACTTTGCCCGCGAGCTCGGCACTCATCCGTCCACCTCTCGCAGCAGGCCCGCCGCCAGCAGCGCATCCGCCGCTTCTCGGAGATCCGCAAAGCTCACTCCCGAACGCTCGGCGATGTCGAGCAGGGAATGGTCAGCGTCCGACTGATTGAGCACCCAGAGAAGGGCAAGCTCTCGGGCACGGCCGGCATCATCGCCACCGATCGTCCGGTACAGGCCGCGGCGTCCGAGCTGCGGCTCGCACTTCGGGTTCAGGTTGAGATACCGCCGGTTCCCTTCGAGAACGTCGATGACCTTTAGATAGGTCTGCAGCGAGCCGGCGAGCGACGCGGACCGGACGAAGCCCAAGTCGTCTGCCGATGTGTGGTATTCAGGATAACGCCCCCAGGGCGTGCGGGTGAGGGAGCCCACTGGCAGGTCAAAGCCGGGAGAGCAATACTGCCGCTCGTCGTAGCCGAAAGGGACGAAATCCTCGACGTCGAACGGCTCTCCAGAAGCCTTCAGAACCGCCGTCACCACGCGGTCGATCTCAGCGTTTCCCTGCCGGCTCCGCTTGTAGTGGAAAGCGCCTGAATCTCCCAGGTTGGCTGCCACCAGGCCGTTGGCAATGCGGGAAGCTAGCTCCTCGTTGCGGGCGAGCCAGGTGATGGAGCCGATGGTGCCGGGAATGAAAAGGAAGCGATACGAGTAGCGCCGCCGCGGGCGAGCCGCCAACTCGCGAGCGAGCCAGGTCACGACGGCGATGCCGGAAAGGTTGTCGTTGGCGAGCGAAGGATGGCAGACGTGTGTCGAGAGGAGCACTTCCTTTTCTTCGTCGCCAGGAAGAAAGCATTCGCCATAGGTAAGCGAGCCGTCCGCCAGAGTCGAATCGACGAATACCTCGTATTCCCCCTCCGGCAGGGCCTCGAGCTGGCGGTGCGCCAAGCAGAAACCCCACGCCTCTTTGTAGTAGGAGGTTCGATAAGGGATCAGATCGGGTTTGACAGGCAGCGTGAACAGATGCGGACGCAGCTCAGCGAGAGACATCCGGGCGTGAATGGGGACGCTGTAGTTGACGACGTGGAGGTTCGACTCCTGAAAGTCGACCACTTTGCGACCTGAAGGATCTTTGATCCACGCGTCCCGGATGTTCCACTCGCGCGGCACCGTCCAGTCGAAGACCTGGGTGCCCGTGGGGACCTCGTGGACAGTCAGCGGGATACGCTCGGCGATCATCGCCAACGTGCGGCGGACTCCATGGCCCGTGATGCTGCGGCAAATCGGGAACGCCTCGGCGATGAAGACGTGCATTTCCTCGCCGTCCTGCTCCAGCGCTTCGGGGGTCACTGTCGCCCCTCCGGAAGACCCTCATCGCCCCGGCCCTCTTCTCCCGCCCCCTCCACACCCCCCTCACCGGGAGAAGAGGGAGACCAGCCGCAATTCTTTTCCCCCTCTCCCGGGGCGGGAGAGGGGGCCAGGGGGTGAGGGTCTTGGGTGGGGGAAAAGAACGGCCAGTTCCGATCCTTCTCCGAAATCACCGTCACCAACTCCGGCCACGGGATAGCGAACACCGGATCGTCCCAACGAAAACCGCGGGCAGCGTCGGGAGCGTAGGGCTCGGAAATCTGATAGGAAACCTCGGTGCCGTCCTCCAAGGTCTGGAACCCGTGGGCCAGCCCCTTCGGTATATAAACCTGATTGCCTGCCTCCGCCGACAGGACGACCGCGAAGTGCTTTCTGAAGGTGGGGGATTCGGGTCGCAGATCCACGATCACATCCCAGAGTGCACCGCGGGTGACTCGTACCAGCTTGACCTCTTCATGGGGAGCAATCTGGAAGTGGAGTCCGCGCACTGTTCCACGCCGGTGATTGTACGAGACGCTGCACTGGGCCACGGCCGGCTCCAGCCCCCTCTCTGCGAAGTCCCTACTGCAGAAGGTGCGAGCAAAGAAACCGCGCTCATCGGCGAAGCGCTCGGGCTCCAGCACCCAGGCGCCGGGCAGCGGGGTCTCGCGAAAAATCATGCGAAGACCTTCACCTCCGGAATGGCCACCACGAAGCGGCCGCCCCAGGAACGAACGTCTGCCATCTGCTCCATGATCTCTTCTTTCAAGTTCCAGGGCAGAATGAGAACGTAGTCGGGACGCGCCTCGCGCAAGCGGTCCGGTCCGTGGATGGGAACGCGAGTGCCGGGAAGGAACCGCCCCTGCTTGTGGGGGCTGCGGTCGACGGTGAAGTCGAGGAAGTCGGTACGCACTCCGCAATAATTGAGCAGCGTGTTTCCCTTGGCTGGCGCGCCGTAGCCGGCGATCGACCGGCCCTCTTCCTTGGCCTGAATCAAAAAACGTAGGAGGCCCCGCTTGACCCGGCGAACCTGCTCGTCGAAGGAGCGATAGGTCTCCAGACGCGAAAATCCCTCCACCGCTTCGCGGGAAAGGAGCTCCACCACCCGCTCCTCCATCCGTCTCGATTCATTTTCGGTGTGACGCGCAAAGATACGCAGCGATCCGCCGTGGGTGGGCAGCTCCTCGACGTCGAAAAGCGTCAGGCCGTGGGCGGCGAAAATCCGTCGCACGGCGGTCAACGAGAAGTAGGAGTAATGCTCATGATAGATGGTGTCGAACTGGCCCTCCGCCATCAGCCGCAGGAGATGGGGAAACTCCATCGTCAGCACGCCGGTGGGGGCGAGAAGGAGCTTCAGCCCGGCAACAAAGTCATTCAGGTTCGGGACATGGGCCAATACGTTATTGCCAACCAGCAGGTCGGCGCGAGTCCCGGCGGCCACCAGCTCTCGCGCCGTGGCCTCGCCGAAGAACTTCA
>DATIOP010000536.1:0-2332 GCA_035472975.1 Gemmatimonadales bacterium | reverse complement strand
CGAGCTGAGCGCGCCGCATCCGCTGGGTGAAATTGCCTTCGAAGACTGCCGGGTTCCCGCGGACGCCATCGTCGGCGCCGAGGGAGAGGGCTTCAAGCTCGGTCTCGCCACACTCGACCGGCTCCGCCCCACCGTGGCCGCGGCGGCCTCCGGGATGGCGGCTCGCGCACTCGCAGAGGCGCTGGCCCACGTGCGGCAGCGGCGGCAGTTCGGAAAACCTCTCGCCGAATTTCAGTTGGTTCAGGAGAAGCTCGCCACGATGGCGACCGATCTCACTGCGGCCCGCCTTCTGGTCTATCGCGCGGCTTGGGAGAAGGACGGAGGCCGGGACCGCATCACGGTTGAGGCCGCGATGGCCAAGGCATTCGCCACCGAGGCGGCTCAGCGGGTGGTCGATGCGGCCGTTCAGCTGCTGGGAGGTCGCGGGGTGCTCGTCGACCATCCAGTCGACCGGCTGTACCGTTCGGTGAGGGCTCTCCGTATCTATGAAGGGACCACCGAGGTTCAGCAGCTGATCATTGCGGGAGAGTTGCTCAAGGCCGCAGGACCAAAGACCTCTGATGCCCACTGATCGGCTCGCGCATGTGGCATCCGGATCCCCCAATCAAGCATGAAATTCCGGGCGCCCGCTGGCCCAGTGAGGCCGAGGCGGCGGGCTCCCGCTGGTTCAGCCCGGTGCGCCTTGGGGCTCTCACGCTGGAGCAGCGTACCTGGGTGCCCGCCATGGTGCCGTGGCGCGCCACTGAGGAGGGAGACGTCACTCCCGAGGTGTTGGCCTGGTATGAGCGCTTCGCCCGAGGCCGGCCGGGTGCCATCGTCGTCGAGGCGACAGGAGTCAGGGATATTCGAAGCGGCCCGCTGCTCCGGATAGGCCACGACCGATTCATTCCCGGCCTCACCAAACTGGTCGAGACGGTGCGGCAGGCGAGCGGTGGCCACACCCGACTGTTCATCCAGATCATCGATTTCCTCAGGATCCGTCGGCGCCCGGAGCCCGAGCGCTACCTCGGCGAATTTCTGGCCATCACCGACCGCCACCGCGCTTTGGTACCCGGCACCGACCATGAAATCCGCGCGGCACTCATCGCGATGTCGGAAGCCGAGCTGCGCGACATACTCACACCCCGTGAGTTCGACGCGCTCATGTACGGCGAGCGCGAGCGGGTAACTGATCTTGACCTTCCCCATATCAGAGATCTCCCGCAGGTACTCCCGGAGGTCTTTGCCGCCGCCGCGCGCCGCGCCGAGCGGGCTGGATTCGACGGCGTTGAGCTGCATTACGCCCACGCTTACACCCTCGCCTCATTTCTCTCGGCACTCAACGACCGCGACGACGGTTATGGCGGTGCGCGAGCGAACCGGGTGCGGCTTCCGATCGAGGTCTATCAGGCGGTGCGCGGCGCGGTCGCCAGCCGTTTCGTGGTCGGCTGCCGGTTTCTGACCGAAGAATGCATTCCCGGCGGCAACTCGGCGGAGGATTCGGCCTGGTTCGGGGCGGAATTCGCACGCGCCGGGATGGACTACCTTTCGCTCTCACGGGGTGGAAAGTTCGAGGATGCGAAGCAGCCCCGGATCGGCTGGGCGCGCTACCCCTACACCGGACTCAGCGGCTACGAATGCATGCCCACGGTGCGCTCCGATGCAGCGGGACCCTTCGGGCGTAACGTCGCGGCCACTGCACAGGTCCGGAAGGCGGTGCGTGCGGCAGGATTCGGCACGCCTGTGATTCTGTGCGGGGGGATTTCCACCTTCGAGCAGGCCGAAGCGATTCTCCTCCGGGGTGAGGCCGACCTCGTGGCCTCGGCCAGGCAGTCGCTGGCGGATCCTGATTGGTTCCGGAAAGTCCGGTTGGGGCAGGGGACGCTGGTCCGGCGATGCGTGTTCACCAACTATTGCGAGGGACTGGATCAGGTGCACAAGCCGGTGACCTGCAAACTCTGGGATCACAAGGGACTCGATGAAGCCGGTCTGGCCCTCACCGCCGACGGCCGTCGCCGCCTGGTGGCGCCTCCCTGGCAACCGGGAGATCCGGTGTGAAGGTTCACATCGTCGGTGGCGGACCCGCGGGTCTCTACCTCGCCATCCTGATGAAGCGGGCCGACCCGAGCCACGAGGTGCTCGTCGTCGAGCGGAATCAAGGCGATGACACATTCGGTTTTGGCGTGGTTTTTTCCGAGGCTACCCAGGAGAATCTGGCGCAGGCCGATCCCGAGACGGCCGGGGAAATGACCCGCGCGCTGGCCCGGTGGGAAGACATCGACATCCACTATCGCGGTTCGGTCATCACCTCGACCGGGCATGGCTTCGCGGGAATCGAACGACGAGCCCTGCT
>DATIOP010000535.1:0-2343 GCA_035472975.1 Gemmatimonadales bacterium | reverse complement strand
CCTCCGGCCCCAAGGGCAGCGTCTTCATCAACAGCAAGTGGTCCTACAGCTTGAACGGCATGTATCAGATCGCGCCCGACCGCCCCTGGGGCTTCAACGTCGCCGCGAACCTGACCGGCCGTGAGGGCTATCCGGAGCGCTTCGTCGACCGCATCAACCGGTCGACGATCGCCGACAACGGCGGCTCGGGCATCGACATACCGGTCAACTCCGATCCGGATGCCTTCCGCTATCCCAACGTCAACGTCGTCGACTTCCGAATTGAGAAGGAGTTCACCTTCAGCCAGTTCGGTCTCACCCTCGGCGTGGACATGTTCAACGCCTTCAACCAGTCGTACGTTCTCCAGCGGCAGACCGTGATCGCCAACAACGGTGCGCCGGTGAACAACGGCGACTTCGTCACCGAGATCCTGAGCCCGCGCATCTATCGCGTCGGCGCGCGGTTCAGCTTCCGCTAACGGCGTCTTTCTTGCAGTACGGTCCGCTGGGTAACACCCAGCGGACCTTATTTTGGGTCATGGATGTTGCTTCTGATCAGGCAATCGTCGAGGGCGCGAGAGGACATCTAATGAGTTTGACATTCAGGAACGCGAACCTCGAAGACGAAATCCGCCAGCGGCGTCTCACCGAGCTACTTTCTGCTGCAGCGGCCCTGCATCGCCAGCTCACCGCGCTGCTGGGCCCGGCGCCTCCGCCCGTACCTGTTCGCCGCCTCGCCGTGCGCAACAATGGCCACGTGCTGTTCCTGGCCCCACAGGAGATCGAGTGGATCGAGGCGGCCGGCAACTACGTTCGCCTGAACGCCGGCGGCGAGTCCCATCTACTACGCGAAACGATGTCGGGAGTCGAGGGGAAGCTCCCCCAGGACGGCTTTCTGCGCATCCACCGCTCGGCGATCGTCAACCTTGAAGCCGTCCGCGAGCTGGAGCCCGGCACCCATGGCGATTTCGTGGTGGTGCTCAAGAGCGGCAAGCGGCTCCCGCTCTCCCGCGGCTGCCGCGACCGTCTGGAAGAGGCGTTGGGGACGACGTAACGCGGGCGGCCCTCACTCCCCCAACCCCCTCTCTCCCATCGCCCTCCCCCCGACCGGGAGAGAGGGGGCTTCAAGACAACATCGCTTTCTTTCTTCTTTGGTGATGAGGGGTCTTACTGCGCCTTCTCCACCCGCACCTCGGGATCGCCGTAGTGATCCCGCTTCACCGTGACCTGCCAGGGATTGCAGCAGACCTCACAATCCTGGACCATCGTGCCCCAGACGTCCGGCTCCAGCGTCAGCTCCACCCGCTCGCCGCAGTAGGGGCACTGCACCTCGATCGTGTCGCTCCAGTAACCGTCGCGCTCCATGCTCAGCCCTTCTGCCGTCCGAGTTTGAGGACGATCTCGTGCTCCTTTTGGGTCACCGGCTGGACCGAGAGGCGCGAGCCTTTCTGCACCACCACCATCTTCTCGAGGCCTTTCGCTTCCTTGAGCTCGGCGAGCGGAATGATGCCGGGGAACTTCTCGACGAAGCGGATATCGACCATGTACCAGGTGGGATTCTCCGCATCGCTTTTGGGGTCGAAATACTTGTGACCCTTCTTGAAGGAAAAGGAATCGGGATAGCCCTCGCGGGCGACCTCCGCCACGCCCGTCACCCCCGAAGGCTCGGCGTTCGAAGCGTAGAAGAGGACGCCATCGCCCACTTTCATATCGTCCCGCAGCGTGTTCCGCGCCTGAAAATTGCGCACACCCTCCCAACTCGCCACGCCGTCGCGCTCGAGGTCGTCGATGCTGTACGCCTCGGGCTCGCACTTCACCAGCCAATATCTTTTTGCTCGTGCCATCATCGCCCTCCGTCCAACAGTCTATCGGGTTTCCCCCGGATGAGCCTCCGTGTCAAAGTAGAAGGACGTAGCCGTGAAGGGGGACGTCATGAGGACACCGAGGAGGGTCCTGAGCTGTTGGCTGATGACCGCACTGGCGCTGGCCGGCGCTGCCGGGGCCGAGCTGTCCAAGGAAGACAAGGAGCTGGCGAGCTCCGTGTTTCACGACTGCGAGGCCCGGTGGTGGTCCGAGAGCCTGTTCATGTCCGTCGCGTCGGTGGCTCCCGTTGCCACGAATCGCTGGCCGTTGGAAGGGACCCGCAGTCTTCTCGCCTCCCAGTTTCGTCCGGAGTCCCGCAATGAGGAGGTTCTCCGCGACTTCGAGGAGCACTTCGACCGCGAACGGTTCCAGAAGCTTCAATCCTGGTGCGCCGCCAAGCCGGCCACGACGATCCTTCAGACATGGATTCCGGCACCGACGCTGTACTCGTTGCGCTACCCGGAGGACAAACCCACGCCCAAGGACCCTCGGTGGCAGATC
>DATIOP010000534.1:0-14098 GCA_035472975.1 Gemmatimonadales bacterium | reverse complement strand
CGACACGCCGTGCACTCCGGCGCAGAAGGCAGGCTTCAAGAAACTCACGGCGAGCTCGGTGAGCGCCTCGTTCATCGCGGGCGACCCGATCGAAGCTCGCCTCACGACCGCACCGGGCAATGGCGCCCCGATCGACGGGCTGAAGATCACAACGCGGAACGGCTGGTTTGCGGTGCGGCCCTCGGGAACCGAGGACATCTACAAGATTTACGCGGAAAGCTTCAAGGACGAGCGCCACCTTGAACGAATGGTGGAGGAGGCGCGGGATCTGGTGGAACGGGCGTTGGCGGTCGCATGACGAGTTTCAGATTTAAGATTTCAGATTGAAGATGTGAAACTGGTCGGGGCTTGGGTGAATAAAACCTGCAATCTGAAATCTGAAATCTTCAATCGCTTCAAATCACCCGATCACTACCCCCGTCCACCGGCACCTGCGCCCCGGTCGTCTTGGCGAAGGCGGGGCCGGCCATGGCGCACACCAGTGCGGCGACATCCTGGGAAGTCACCTCGACGCCGAGCAGGTTGTTGCGCCTGTACTGATCGACCGTCATCCCGTAGTTCTTCGCTCGAGCCTCGAGGACCTCCTGGGTCCAGGCGGCGGTGTCGAAGACGGCGTGAGGGTGCAGGATGTTGACCCGAATTCCATCCTTCGCGAGCTCGAGTGCCGCGACGCGCGCCAGCTGAGTCAGACCGGCCTTGGCCACCGAGTAGGCGCCGGCGCCCGGTCCGGGAGCGGGAACGTTTTTCGATGCGTTTACGATGATGGTCGGATCGAAGCCCAGTCGGAGATAGGGAATCACCAGCTCGAGAAGCATCCGGTGGCTGGTGAGATTGAGTGTGAGACTCCGCTCCCAGTTCGCGTCGCTCAGCTCCTCCAGCCGCTCGCTGGGAGAGAAAATGCCCGCGTTGCTGACCACGATGTCGAGCCCACCGAATTGGCGGATCGCGGCCTCGATCGCTTCCTTGAGCGCGCTTCCATCGGTTACATCGCAGGTCAGCCCCAGCAGCCCGGGCTTCTTGAGCACGCTGGTCACTGCCGGGTTGATATCGAGCCCCGTCACGGCCGCGCCCTGGCGGTGAAGCATCTCCGCGGTGGCGAGCCCGATGCCGCTCGCGGCACCGGTCACCAGCGCAATCTTCCCCTGGAACGGTGGAGAAGAACCGGCGGCCTTGAGCTTGGCCTGTTCCAGCTCCCAGTATTCCACCTCGAACAAAGCCTCTTCCGGCAACGCTCTCCAACCTCCCAGGGCCTCTGCCCATTGAATCGCCCGCCCGGTATGGCGTACGATGTCAGCGGCAATCGCGGCATCCTTGGCACTTGGACCGAGTGTCACAGTGCCCACGCCGGGCCACACCATCCAGCGGGGTGCCGGGTCGAGGGGCTTCACTTCCGGCGTCGCGTGGCGGGCGAAGTACTCGCGGTATCCCGCGGCGAAGGCCTCGACCGAACCTGACTTGCTCCCGTTCAACACCAGGGGCGTAGGCTTGGTCCGGATGACGTGATCGGGAGTGAGAGGACCACGCGATGCGATCGAAGACACCTCCGGCTGTCCGGCAAATCCCGCCGCCTCGGCGCTGTCATCGAGGGTCGCGATCATCGGAGCGCCGCGCAGAAGTGAGGCCTCACGGCGCAGCCGGGCGAGTTCCAGCTCCATGCCGTTCGGGCCATGAGCGGTGGAGGAGGTGACTCGACGGACCGCGGTCCACGCCTTCTTCTTCTGGAGATAGTCTTCTGCCGTCGTCACCAGCTCGATCATCCGCTCGTAGCTGGTACGGGCATCGTTGCCCCAGCTGAAAATGCCGTGATGCAGCAGGACCATCCCTTCGTAGCGTGACCAGTCCAGTCCCCGACTCAACTCGAAGACCTTTCGGGCCAGCACGAATCCGGGCATGACATAGGGCACCACCAACACGCGATCCTGATAGACCTCGCGGATGCGTGCTTCCCCTCCCGGTGTATTGCTTATCGCGACAACGGCATCGGCGTGGGTGTGATCCACGAAGGTGAACGGGATGATGGCGTGAAGGATCGCTTCGACCGAGGGCGTCGGAGCACCGGGGTCGGTCATGGCCGCCCGCTGGGCTCGTACCATCTCGGTGTCGGTGAGCCGAGGAAGCTCGGCCATCCGGGTCAGCACCTCAAGCCGCACCGGCGCGAATCCCGCTGACTCGATTGTCGCGAGATCCCACCCGCTTCCCTTGATGTAGAGCAGCTCCTCGCGATCACCGAAGAGGGTCTTGGCGGTCGTCTTTACGGAGGTGTTGCCGCCGCCGTGAAGGACGAGCGAAGGCTCCTGCCCCAACAGCCGGCTGGTGTAGACCCGGAGCCGGAGCGGATCTCCTTCAGATCCAGAGGCTTCCTTGTCGTTCCAAAGGCTTTTCATGGGCGCCAGGTTCCTCGCGCGACTGCAGGCACGAAGGAGTCCAGCCCACGGGGAGGAAAGTTCACGGTGCGTCCCTGTTCGGCGCTCATGTATGCGGCCATCAGCAGGCGAGCAACTTGAAGACCATCATCGAAAGTGAGACGGGGAGACTCCTTCCCCTGAAAGACCCGGACGAAATGGCGATTCTCCGCCTCGTAGCCGTAGAGTGAAGCTTCATTCGCTACCACCGGCATCTGCCCGGTCTCGGCGTTCTGCTTTTCGACCAGGTCTTCGCCGGCCTTGCCCTTCACCTCACGACTGAAAAACACCTTGAGGCCGGCATCGAGGCTGTTCCACGACATCGAGTACTCGGGTCCGAGCAACTCGGCGGAGAGTCTGAGGCCGGGACCCACGAAGCTCCACGAGGTGGTGGCTTCACCGAGGATTTCCCTCCCATCCTCGGCTTCGAACGCAATGGTGACGCTGGCGAAGTCTTCCGCCGGCTGCTTGGTGTAGTCCACCTCTTTGCCCATCGCCTTTCGCAGCCGCTTGGCGTATTCAGGCCGGGTCCACTTGAGGCTCGCGATGTGACCGGTGATGCGCACCGGCTTGACCGTACTCAAAGGGGACCCCGGCTTGGTCAGCAGGAAGTGCACTACGAGCGCCGAGTGACACATCATGTCGTTCAGAACACCGCCGCCCTGCAGTTTGCCCTGCCAGAACCAGGGAGTGTGCGGGCCGCTGTGCTCTTCGGCGGCACGAGCGAGGTAGGGTCGCCCGGTAGTCGAGGCGCCCCGTCCCCAAAGCAGCGCCTTGCCCTGTTCCACCGGAGGGGCAAAGACCTGGTTTTCGAGATAGCCGTGTGCGAGGCCCGCCCGTTTCACCAGCTCGGTCACCCGCTTGGCCTCGGCGACGTTGCGAGCCAGCGGTTTCTCACATGCGACGCCGCGTAATTCGGCGTGCCCCCGCATGAGGGGATCAACCATCTCCTCGATGTTCTCGATCCGGGCGTGATTGGCGCCGCAAAGCCAGATCGCATCAATGGCGGGATCGGCGACCATCTCGCCAATAGACGCGTAGGGCCGGGCCGGGCCGATGTCGAGGCGCCGTGCGGTGGCAGCGCCTTCGGCGGCATGCTTCGCGTTGGGGCTCCAGACACCAAGCACGTTCGCGTCGCGCACCCCCTGGAAGGCGAGCATGTGAAAGCGAGCGTTGAATCCGCTCCCGATGAAGCCGATTCCGAGTGGAGGCATCGCTTGAATCTCTCGTGGCTTCGCAGCTCTGGGTAGGGGCGTGCGGACTGCGGTGGCGGTGAGGGCCTAGTATTGCACTCCGAGCCGGGCCAGCGCCTCCGGTGGACAGCCGTTCCACTCGGCCACGACCGTGTTCCCGAGGTATTTCAGGTCCTCGACGCCCATCTTGCTGGAGAAGAACCCGGAGGCCGTCAGGTCTCGCATTCGAGTGAAGAACTCGACGCCGTGACTCAGCTCGGGCCGAGCTTTCGCCGGCCAGGCGATGTCATCCAGCACCGCCACACGCTGGGCATCGTCGCAGTCCACGAAGGTCTTTCCAAAACGGTCCTGGCACTCGTTGTCGAGCCAGGCCAGGCCTCCGCGCATCGGGTCCTGCATGTCGGCCTGATCGTTCAAAATGAAGTCCATGAACTCGGGGACGCCGGCATCGGTGGCGCTTCCCGAGCGATCGTCGCGCGGGATGATCAGGTCGACGAGGATGCGGACGGTTTCCCACTCGTGCGGAGTGAAGAAGACCGGGGCCGTGCCCCTGGGCCCTGTCATTGCGGTTCGTGCGAACAGGGTTGCGCGTCGGACCGTCTCCGGGGAGAGTCCCGCTGCCAGGAGAGGAATCCCTGCCATCAGCTGCAACGCTTCGCGACGACTCAGGTCATCCATAGGCTCCGATTCCAGAATCAGCGACTTTCAGAAGGCACATCCGCACATCCTCACATCCAAACATCCTCACATCTCTACAACCTCCCGGCTTTCCTCTCCCGGACGATGTAGTCGCTGTTGCGCATGGACAGCGCCAGGATAGTCCAGGTCGGGTTCTTGTCCGCTTGAGAGACGAACGATCCACCATCGGTGACAAAGAGGTTTTTCACCTGGTGGGCCTGGCAGTACGAATTAAGCGCCGACCTGGCAGGGTCTTTCCCCATCCGCACCGTGCCGAGCTCGTGGATGATCGATCCGCCGGTGGCGATTCCGTAACCTTTTTCCTTCGTGGGCATCGTTGACTGGACCTGACCACCCATCTGGTCGATCAGGGCACGGAAGGTCTCCTGCATGTGCTTCACCTGGTTCAGCTCGTAATCGGACCACTGCCAGTGAAAACGGAGTACCGGGATGCCCCAGCGGTCCACTACCTCAGGGTCCAGCTCGCAGTAGCAATGTTCATTGGGGATCTGTTCTCCCCGACCCGAGAAGCCAATCGTGGCGCCGTAGTATTTCCGGTAATCCGCCTTGAGCTGCTTTCCGTAACCTCCGCCCGAGGGGTAGTCCTGGATCCCATCCATGAATCCGTATGAGGGGGCACCCAGGCCGCCCCAGATCTCGATGTGGTACCCGCGGGGGAAATCGAGGCCCTTGTTGTTGAGCCACCACGGCATGTAGAGGTGAGCTCCTCCGACCCCGTCCTCGTTGTGAGGAACATGGTCCACCATCGCCGGAATGAAGCCCGAGACGTCGGTCCCCGTGGTGTCGGTGAGGTACTTGCCTACCACCCCGCTGCCATTAGCCAGCCCCTGGGGAAAGCTGGACGATTTCGAGTTGAGCAGGATGCGCGCGGACTCGCACGCGCTGGCGGCGAGGACGATCACTCTCGCGCGGACTCGCTGCTCGCTCCCATCCGCCTTGTTGATATAGAGCACACTGTCCGCACGCCCGTTCCGATCGAGCGTTACCTCTCGCGCCATGGCGTCCGTCACCAGCTTCAGCCGCCCAGTCGCGAGGGCAGGAAGGATCAACACGTTCGGCGAGGTGAAATTCGCATTCACCGCACACCCGCGGCTGCACTGGCCGCAGTAGTGGCAGCCCGGCCGCCCGTTGAGGGGGCGAGTCAGGATAGAAAGCCTCGCGGGAATGCAGGGAATCTTCAGTTTGTCGGAAGCACGCTTGACCAGGAGCTCATAACAGCGGGGGCGCGGCGGTGGGAGGAAGATGCCATCGGGATGATTGGGAAGGCCTTCGGCGCTACCGAAGAGACCGATGAGACGATCTACCTCGTCGTACCACGGCTTGAGATCGTCATAGGTGATCGGCCAGTCGTCACCCAGGCCGTCGATGCTCCGGCGGCGAAAGTCATCAGGGCCGAAGCGGAGCGAGATGCGTCCCCAATGATTGGTGCGGCCGCCCAGCATCCGGAGCCGGAACCACTTGAAGTCTGTTCCCTCCGCCCTGGTAAAGGGCTCGCCCGGCAATTCCCAGCCGCCCAATCCCGCGTCGAACTCGCCGAAGGAGCGCTGCTTGGTACTCATGCCCCGGCGCGGCGACTCGTAGGCCCACTTGAGCATCGCCGAGTCTTTGGCGTTGTCCCACATGGGGCCAGCTTCCAGCATGATGACCCTGGCGCCCGCCCTGGTCAGCATATGGGCAGCCATGCCGCCGCCGGCGCCCGAGCCGACGATGCACACGTCGTAGGTGTCGTCCCGGAGGGTAGGGGACATTGGGTGGGGATTGAAGATTGAAGATGTGGCGGCCACGCGGCCTACCGGAATGTCGGCTGATGAGGTCAGTCGGTCAATCTTACATCTTCAATCTCAAGTCTGAAATGAACGCAATCTTCAATCTGAAATCTTCAATCTGACTTCCCTCCCATCCCGCTCGTCACCACTCTGATCCCACTCGGCCCACTGGCCATGGCGCATCACTCGCCTGCTCCCCACATTCGCGGCATGAGCAAACGACGCTGGTTGTTCCTTCTCGCGGTCTTCGGAGTTTTTACCTTCGCCGGCCTGTCGAAGTTCGCCTATGTCCACCTCGACGACCTGGCGCGCGGACACGACCATCCCTATCAGGCCCGGCTGATCGAGGAGCTGACGGGTGCCTATGCGATGGCGCTGGTCTTCCTCGTGCTGGTTTGGGTGGTGAACCGCTGGCCCATGGAACGGGAGAACTGGTACCGGCGGGTTCCAGGTTATGCAGTGCTGGTCATCGTTGCCGACCTGGTCCACACCACGCTCATGTGGCGCAGCCGCCTCGTGCTCTTCCCCCTGGCCGGACTTGGTCCCTACGACTACGGCATCATGCATTACCGGTACCCGATGGAGTTTGCGATCAACGGCCCCAATGTGGCCTTCCTCATCGGTGTGCTCCACGCCTGGCGGTACTATCAGAGGTCCAGGCGACGCGAACTAGAATCCGCTCAGCTCGCGGCCGAACTCAACCGGGCTCGCCTGGAACGGCTCGAAGCGCAGCTCCAGCCGCACTTCCTGTTCAATACCCTGAACGCTATCTCCTCGCTGATGTATCGCGACCCGGAGGCGGCCGATCGCATGCTGGGCCGGCTCTCGGACCTGTTGCGTCTCACCTTTGCCCGCACTCCGGACCCCGAGGCGCCTTTGCATAGCGAGCTCGAATGGCTGGGCTGGTATCTCGAGCTGATGCAGCTCCGTTTCGGAGGGCGGCTCACCATCCGGCAGGAGATTCAGGCGGACACGCTCAACCTCGCGGTGCCCCGGCTCATTCTGCAGCCTCTGGTGGAGAATGCGCTCCGTCATGGCGCCGCGAAACGAGCGGGTCCGGCCGAAGTGATGATCACCGCTTCCCGCTCGGGTGACCGGCTCCGCCTCTCTGTCGTGGATGACGGCCCGGGCCTGAGCGATCCAGCCGGCGCAGGACAGAATGGAGTAGGACTGTCCAATACCTCGGAGCGGCTGCGGGTGCTCTACGGGGAAGCAGGGAGTTTCTCGCTCAGCAATCGCCCGGAGGGTGGGCTCGCGGCAACTCTTGAGTTACCTGCCCGGCAGATCGGAGAAAGCAACGGACGATGACGACGATTCGAACCGTGATCGTGGATGACGAACCGCTCGCCCGCGACAAGCTCCGCGGGTTTCTCGCCCGGCATCCAACCCTGGAGCTGGTAGGCGAAGCCGGAGACGGGAGTGAGGCAGTCCGGGTCATCGACACGGCGAATCCCGACCTCCTGTTGCTCGATATCCAGATGCCGGAGCTGGATGGGTTCGAGGTGCTGGCCGCTGTCAGTCAGGAACCATTGCCCTACGTCATCTTCGTGACGGCCTTCGACCACTATGCGGTCCAGGCCTTTGAACGAGGCGCCCTCGACTACCTGCTCAAACCCGTCGCGCCGGACCGGTTCGACCTGGCGATCGAGCGGGCTCGGCATCAGCTCAGTAGCGGACGGACCCAGGATTTGGCCGAGCGGCTCGACCGGGTGTTGGAGCAGGCCGGCTCCCGCCCGCGGCTGGAGCGCTTTCTCGTCAAGGAAGGGGACCGCTCCCGGCTGGTGCCTCTTCAGGAGATCGAGTGGATCGAGGCGGCGGGCAATTATCTCAAGCTGCACGGCAAAGATGCTGTCCACCTGGTCCGTGGCACGCTGAAACTGGTGGAGACCCGACTCGACCCGGCCCGTTTCGCCCGGATTCACCGTACCGTGATCGTCAATCTGGACCGCATCCGGTATCTCGAACCCTGGTCCCACGGCGATCAACTCGTCGTGCTGGAGAGCGGGGCCCGCCTGACCTTGAGCCGGCGCTTCCGCGACCGAATGCCCGGCACGCTGGGTGAGCAACCCTGAAGCTCCCGCTTGTCACAATGCCGAACCCGCCCATCACCCAACGATGGATTCCTACGCCAAATCCTTGCACCGTGTGATCGTCTCCTTCGGACGAGCAAGCTGATGCGGATTCGATTCGATCATCCTTGGCGGGCCCTGGTGCTGGTCGCCCTCGCCAGTTCAGCGGTGGCCCTCCTCGCCTTGCGCGGCGGACGCCGCGGACCCGACGGCGACCTGGGCAGCAGTGCGCCGTGGAGCAGCTACGGCGGTGATCCGGGCGGCTCACGCTATTCCGATCTCGGTCAGATCACCAAAAGCAACGTCGGGCGGCTCGAGGTCGCGTGGACCTATCGCACCGGGGATGCGAGCCACGACGATCACAGTGAGGGACCCAAGGGCGGCTGCGGCCGCTGTCACACGGGCGAGAGCAAATTCGAAGCGACCCCGATTATCGCCGAAGATCGTCTTTATCTCAGTACCCCGCTCAACCGCGTCATCGCGCTGGATCCGGCGTCTGGCAAGGAACTGTGGCGGTACGATCCCAAGCTCAAGCTCGACCTGGAACGGAACGAGGGGTTCGTCTCCCGGGGAGTGGCGTATTGGATTGGTAATTGCCAATTGGCAATTGGTAATTGCTCTGGGGCGGACTCGAACAGGCCCTCAGCTGCCGGCAATCAGCAATCGGCAATCGACAATCAGCAATCCTGCCACAGCCGCATCTTCTTCGGCACGGTTGACGCCCGGCTCATCGCGCTCGACGCCGCGAGCGGTCGGCCCTGCGATAACTTCGGTGATCATGGGACGGTTCGACTCGATGTCGGGGTCGGCCGAGTGCAGGAAGGGCAGTATGGCGTCACTTCTCCACCCGCGGTCGTTGGAGACGTCGTCGTCGTCGGCTCCTCCATCGGCGACAACCGGCGCCTGGACATGGAGCACGGCGCGGTGCGGGGCTTCGACGCTCGCACCGGCCGGGAGTTGTGGAGCTTCGACCCGATTCCCCGGAGCCCGGCCGATCCCGAATATCAGCATTGGTCGAAGGAAGCCGCCGCGAAGACCGGGGCCGGCAACGCCTGGGCGCCGATTTCCGCCGACACTGCCATGGGTCTCGTCTTCGTCCCAACCGGCTCGGCCGCGCCCGACTTCTTCGCCGGCCTCAGGCCGGGCGACAACCGGTACACCAATTCGGTCGTTGCCCTCGACGCAAAGACCGGCAAGGTGCGCTGGAGTTTCCAGGTGGTGCATCACGACCTGTGGGACTTCGACGTCGGCTCGCAGCCTTCGCTCATAATGGTTCCGCGAGATGGACGCGAGGTGCCCGCCGTCGCGGTCGCGACCAAGATGGGCCACATCTTCATTCTCGACCGAGCCACCGGCGCTCCGCTCTTTCCGGTCGAAGAGCGTCCAGTTCCCGCCAGCGATGTTCCGGGCGAGCAGGCTTCGCCGACGCAGCCATTTCCAGTGCTGCCCAAGCCGCTGTTTCCCGCTCCTCTCGCACGGAGCGATGTGTGGGGAGTGACTCCGGGTGAGAAGAAGGCGTGTCTCGCGGAGTTCGACCAGATGCGCAGCGGCCCGCTCTTCACCCCGCCCAGCCTGCAAGGCACCGTGATGTATCCCGGTTATGCGGGCGGTACGACCTGGGGAGGAATGAGCTGGTCTCCCCGGCAGCATTTGCTGGTGACCAACCTGATTCGCATTCCGCTCTGGGTAAAGCTTGAGCAGCGTGCCCCGGGCGATAGCAGCGGCAACCAGATCGGGACCCCGTTCCGGATGAGTCGCGGCATGTTGGCTTCACCCAAGGGATTGCCATGCAACCGGCCACCATGGGGGAGTCTGGTGGCGATCGATCTGACGACAGGAGAGCAACGCTGGCAGGTACCGCTGGGCCGGATACCCGAGTTCAAGTGGTTCCCCTGGGCGGGTCGATGGGGCTCGCCCAACATGGGTGGCTCGATGGTAACGGCAGGCGGCTTGGTCTTCATCGGCGCCGCGATGGACAACTACCTGCGAGCCTTCGATCTGGAGACCGGATCCGAGCTGTGGAAGGGGACGCTACCCGCTGGAGGTCAGGCGACGCCCATGACTTTCGCTGCCAACGGCAGCCAGTATGTGGTGATCGCGGCGGGCGGTCACGGCGACCTGGGAACGACGTTTGGGGATTACGTGGTGGCGTTCAGGCTCAGAGACTGAGGAGACGGGAGACGGAAGAAAGGAGAAGGGACCCGCCTCACCACTTTATCTCTCTGAGGTAGTCGTAGCTCGCCCGGGCGAAGCTGATCGGGTTGACTGGATCATCCAGCTCGGCGAAGTAGTGACGTACTCCCGCCTTGCCTGACGCTGCGAGGATGGGCTTCCAGTCGATCTTCCCAGTGCCCACGCCGGCCATGCTCCCGTCGGTTGCCATGTCCTTCAAATGCAGCATGTGGAACCGGCCCGGGTACTTCTTGAAGTAAGCCAGCGGGTCGCCGCCGCCTTTGGTGATCCAGTAGATATCCATCTCCAGCTTCACCACCTCGGGGTCGGTCTCTTCCAGCAGGATGTCGTAGCCCCGCTCTCCATTCACCTCGGCGAACTCGTAGTCCTGGTTGTGGTAGGCAATCAGATGTCCTGAGCGCCGGGCCACGTTGCCGGCCTGGTTCAGCATCGCGGCCACCTGGCGATATCCGGCGGGGTTGCGGAACTCCTCGTCGATCCAGGGACAGACGATGTACTTCACTTCGAGAATCTTGGCGTTCCCCAGCACAAGGCTCAGGTTTTCCCGGAGGGCCTGGAGCGACACGTGGGCGGACGGGGCGTTCAGGTGGGTCTTGTCGAGCGCTGCCCGGACCTCGGTGGCGGTGCGCTGGCCGAAACTGGCGAGCTCCACTTCATCGTAGCCGATCTCGTTGAGCTGTCGCAGGGTCTTGACCATGTCGACTTGGAAGAGGTCGCGCAGCGAATAGAGCTGAATCCCGATTCTGTCCAGTTCGCCGGCGCCGGTCCGCATGCGCGGCATCAGACCAGGGAATGCCAAGGCTCCGGCGGCGGCCAGAGTAGTGCGGCAGAAATCGCGGCGTCTCATCATGAGGGAATGGTAACTCAGCGTGGAAGGCTTATCCGGAAACAGGCCCCCCCGAATGGTGAGTCGATGACGGAGATCTCACCCCGGAGTTCATCCGTGACTGCCGTCTTTACCGAAACGAGGCCGAGGCCGGTTCCATCGGGCTTGGAGGTGTAAAGTGGCTCGAAGACTTTGTCGCGCATGTCGGGAGGGATACCGGGCCCATTGTCATGCACTTCCAGGTGAACCTTCCCGTCGCTCTGCCAGAGCCGGATGTGGAGCTTTCCATTGCCGTTCGTGGCGTCGGCACCGTTGAGAATCAGGTTCAACATGATGCGGCCCACGGTGAGGGGCGCGAAGGTGGCGCGGGCGGTTTCGTCCAGGGCGTAGGTAAACTTGCAGCTGCGGACCTTGGAATGTGCTTGAGCAAAGCGGACCGATTCCTTGATCACCGGCGCCAGCGGGCCGGCCTGGGGCGGGAAGGGGGTCCGGGTCCCGCCCTGGAGCAGCACGAGTCGGCGGGAAAGCTGGGCCAGCTCCTGCGACGCCCGCTTGAGATCCGACACCGCTGCCGCGTGCTCCTCCGCTGTCATCGAGGCATCCTCCAGCCAGCCGATGGCGGAGTTCGCGACCGTCAGCGTATTCCCGATGTCGTGCGCCACCGCTCCCGCGAAGACTCCAGCCATCGCCTTGCGATCGGCGGCCACGAGGGTGGACTCGTTGTGCCGCAGCCGGTCCTGCTGCGCGGCTATTCGTTTGAGCAGCAGGAAGGTTACCACGTAAAAAAGAATCCCAGTCACCGCGACGAAGGTGAGCCCCTTCGCGATTTCGTAGGCCGCCAATTCATCTACCGAGCCGGCCCACCGAGCGGCAAGGCTGGTGGACCACTCTATGTACAGCCCGCAGAGCAGGACGTACCCCAGCGCCACGGCCAGAGCGATGACGCCGGGCCTGAAAGAGTTGATGGGCTTCGCGGTTGACTCGCTCACACCATGTAGCTCCTGGACGGTTCCTTCTCCCGCAGAATCGGCCGCTCTATCGAGAACGGGCCGATGTCGCTCTCGGACCGCCCCGAGATCGCGAGCTCGCTCAAGATTCTTCCGATCACGGATGCGAACTTGAAGGCGTGACCCGCCCCAATCGCCACGAAGATGCCCTCATGGCCCGGCACCTCGTCAATCACGAAATCGCGATCGGGCGTGAGCGTGTAGAGACAGGTCTTCACATACAGCACCGGCCCATGCGCCTTCGGCAGGTACTTCCTGGTGAAGGCATCCACTCTCGCAAAGTTGTCGGGATCGGGGTCGAAGGATCTTGTCTCTGCCGTCACCGGCCGGCCTCCCGCATCCTGGGCGACCTTGGTCGCAGCTTCACCCATGACAGGGAACCCATAGTAGCAGGGATCGTCCATCCAGATCCAGACCGGGAATCGCGCGGGGTCGAACTCCTTGAGATGCGGAGTCGAGTAGTAGGTGACCTGCTCCTGAGTGATCTCGAGCGGCAGAGGGCTGCCCAGCCATTCGAGAACCGTGTTGGACCAGGGGCCCGCCGCGACCACGAGTCTGCGACAGCGATACGCGGTTCCAGCCGCGACGACTTCCACCTCGCCACCGACCGAGCGGACTCCGGTCACGGCACCCTGCTCCAGGAGGGTCGCGCCATGTTCCCGCGCCAGTCGTTGATGCTGCGCATTGGCCCGGGCCGCCATTGCGATGCCGCCGTCCTGCTGAAAGATGCCCTCGACCGATTCGGGGATACTCCACTGGGGCCAGCGATACCGTATCTCGGCCGCATCGAGATCTTCGAACGGCACTCCCGCCGACCGCATGCTTGAGCGATAGGTGTCGAGCGAGATCACGGCGCCGGCGGGGCCAAGGTCGAGCCCCCCGGTCTTGAGCACACAGCGCTCTTTTCCGTCCTCCTCGACCTGGGCCCAGCAGGCGTAGGCCCGTTTGGCAAGCTCAACGTATCCCGGCGTGTGATACGAGAGGCGGATGATGCGCGAGTGGTCCTGCGACTCGCCTCTCGAATGCCCCAGCTCGAACTGTTCGATGCCGAGCACATCGGCCCCCGCGGTACGCGAGACCCAATAGGCCGCGCCGGAGCCCAGGCCGCCGAGGCCGAGCACGATGTACTCGTATTCACGCTTCATGAAGGTGGAGCCGTCTCGACCCGTCCGGTCAGGTAGGCCCCAGCCGCCCCTGCGACCGGCCGCATGACCCAGGTCAGCAGGATGGGCAAAGGCGATTGGGGAACCTGGTGGTAGGCCCTGAGCACCGCAGGCAGTGCTACCAGCAGGGGAACCAGGAGCAGAATCCCGACCGCTATTCCGTGGGCAACTGGCCGGTCGGGCGCCATCCGTCCAGCGATGTAGCCACCCAGAAGAGCTGGGAGCGCGCCAACCAGCGTGTAGAGCACCCGATGATTGAACTGCTCGAGATTCAACACGCCGCTCGCGATGAGCCTCGGCCAGAGCAGAAATCCAGCGGCCAGACCGAGGAGAGCGGCAACGCCGGCGCCCGCGAGAACCGCGCGTACGCTGGCACCCTTCATTCGGCGACCACCATGATTGTCCCTGTCTTGTCGATCTCGTGGACCAGGCGAATGATGGCACCGGAACTGGGCTCGGTTCCGTGATAGAGCCTGCCGTCTTTCATGCGCACCGACGCTTTTCTGCCGGGGCCTTCCATCACTATCGTGACCTTGCTCGTCTCATACCGCAGCAGCTCCTGGAGCCGGGACCAGTCCACCGTCGAATCCACCGTCGTGGCAGGTGGTGTGATGGTCACGGTTTCCGAAGCCGTGTCGGCCACTGAATCCGCGGCCTTGGTAGTCTGAGCGTTGTCGCCGCCACCGGTGCAGGCGGCGAGCAGGAGAAGCAGCAACGGCTTACGGCCGGCCATACATCCCTACGGACACACCCCCTACCGGATACCCGTAGCCGCCTGGG
>DATIOP010000533.1:0-1576 GCA_035472975.1 Gemmatimonadales bacterium | reverse complement strand
AACCGCTGGGTTTGCAAGGCGAGGTACTCGGGGGTATTGCCGCCCAGGTCCTGCAGCATCATCGAGAAGCCGGAGCCGTTGCCCAGTCCCGGAATGGCGGGCGGGCCGAAGGCAATGGTAATCCCCTCTGGAATCTCGGTGGCGAAGGCCTGGTTGAGCCGTGCGATGATGCCGCTCGCCGTTTCTGCCTTGCCGTGCCGCTCGTGCCACGGTTTGAGCTGGACGAACACGAACGCCATGTTGCTGGAGTTGGCGTTGGTGAGGAGTGAAAAGCCGGAGATGGCCGAGTAGCTCTCGACTCCCGGCGTCTTGCCGAGAATCCCTTCGATCTTCTTGGCAACGTTGTCGGACCGCTCCAGCGAGGCCGCGTCGGGCAACTGGGCGTTGACCATCAGATAACCCTGGTCCTCCTCGGGAACGAAGGACGAAGGCACGCGAGAGGCGATAAGGGCGGCAAGCGCGCTGACCACACCTACCAGGATGGCGCTCCGAACCACTTTACGGGCCAGGTAACCGGCCATCCCGACGTATCCCCCGGTGATGCGGTCGAAGACCCGGTTGAACGCCGCAAAGAACTTTCCCAGTGGTCCACCGACCTGTTGCTTCGGCTTCAGCAGCATGGCCGACAGCGCAGGGCTCAAGGTGAGCGCGTTGAAGGCCGAGAACAGCACCGAGATCGCGATGGTGATGGCGAACTGCTGGTAGAGCAAGCCGGTGATGCCCGGCACGAAGGCGACCGGCACGAACACCGCGGTCAGGATCAGGGCAATCGCAATCACGGGCCCTGAGACCTCCTGCATCGCCTTGAGGGTGGCCTCCTTTGGCGCAAGCCCGTGCTCGATGTTGTGGATCACCGCTTCGACCACCACGATCGCGTCGTCCACCACGATACCGATGGCCAGCACCAGGCCGAGCATCGACAGGGTGTTGACCGAGAAGCCGAGCAGGGGGAAGACCGCGAACGTCGCGATCAGCGAAACCGGCACCGTAAGCAGCGGAATCAGCGTGGCCCGCCAATTCTGCAGGAACAGGAATACCACCAGGATGACCAGCACCACAGCCTCGAGCAGCGTGTGGGTGATCTCGGTAATGCCCTCGGTGATCGGCAGAGTGGTGTCGAGCGAGATGCGGTAGTCCACGTCCTCGGGAAAACGTGCCTTGAGCGTCTCGAGGGTGTGACCCACCTGTTCGGAGACGCTGAGTGCGTTGGAGCCGGGAATCTGGTAGAGCCCGATCAGCGCGGCCGGCTTGCCGGTGAGCCGTCCCAGGCTGCTGTAGATCTGGGCGCCGAGTTCCAGCCGGGCCACGTCACTGAGGCGTACCTGTGAGCCATCGGGGTTGGTACGGACGACGATCTGGCCGAACTGCTCGGGCGTGGCCAGCCGGTCGGCGGCGCGCACGGTGTAGGTGAATTGCTGGCCCGAAGGGGCCGGCGGGCCTCCTACCTGACCTGCGGGCGTCAGCACGTTCTGCTGCTTCACCGCGTTGACGATGTCGCTGACCGTGATGCCGAGTGTCGCCAGCCGATCGGGGCGGACCCAGATCCGCATGGCGTACTCGCCGCCCGACATGAGCC
>DATIOP010000532.1:0-11988 GCA_035472975.1 Gemmatimonadales bacterium | reverse complement strand
GGAAGAATGGCCTGAATCTTCTCCTCGGTATCCACGCACTCCACCACGATCGGCAGGTCTACGGAGAGACGCAGCACCTTGTCGGTGTGGAGCCGCGCTGTCGCCCCGAAGCCCATGACCGCACGAGTCACGGTGGCGCCCGCGTAATGTCTCTCACGAAGCAGGTTCACGATCGCTTCGTAGAGCGGTTTCCCGTCGTGACGGTCGCGCTCCCCGATGTGGATTCGCATGAGAACCCGCTCACCCGTCAGCCCGTGCATATCTCATCCGCCTCGCCGGAGCAGGACGATGTGATGCCCGGCAGCGAGCCCCGCGAACACCGCCGCCAGAGAAACAAGGACACTCAGGAGCAGGTAGGATGCAGCTCTCGAATAATCGCCGTCGCGGAGCAGGTTGACTGTTTCGAGAGAAAAGGTGGAGAAGGTGGTGTATCCGCCACAAATGCCGATGGTCAGGAACGCCCTGACTTCGGCGCTGATTGCCGCGGATTCCAGGGCGTAGCCGCTGATAAGCCCCAGGAGGAACGACCCGCTGATGTTGACGATTAGCGTGCCTACGGGAAAGGAGCTTCCACTCCAGTCTTGGATCAGGCCGCCGAGCAAGTATCGGCCGGCTCCTCCGAGCGCACTACCCAGCGCGATGTACCAGATCACCCCTTCCCCTTTCGTGATCGATAGTACTAAGTACCGAGTACCCAGTTAGGCTCAAAGGACCTGCTTCTCACGTCCTCCCCTCAGGGAAGATAGTTTTTCCGTTTCCAATGAACCTGCCATGCCAACCCTACTCGAAGCCATCAGCGGAGTCGCCAATGCCTGCCAGCCGATTACCGGGCTGGTGACCGGCGGCCAACCCGGGACGTCGCAATTGGAGGCCATGAAAGCCGCCGGTGTCTCGGTAATTCTCGACTTGCGGGAACCAATGGAGCCACGTCCCATCGACGAACCGGCGAAGGTGGCGCAGCTCGGGATGGAGTACGTGAACGTGCCGATCAGCGCGGCGCGGTTGAACGACGCGACGCTCGAACGCGTTCTCACTGTCCTGCGAGACAAAGGGGAGAAACAAATCTTCATGCACTGTGGGAGTGGAAACCGGGTGGGTGGAGCGTTGATCGCGCATCTCATGCTCGACCAGGG
Source organism: Gemmatimonadales bacterium (assembly GCA_035472975.1). Classification (GTDB taxonomy): domain Bacteria; phylum Gemmatimonadota; class Gemmatimonadetes; order Gemmatimonadales; family GWC2-71-9; genus DATBGE01. The sequence continues at coordinate 10,855 of DATIOP010000532.1, read as the reverse complement.
AATGGCAGAAGAGGACGCGGTGGCGACGGCGATGAAGGTCGGGTTGCGATCGGCCGAATATCTCGAGTGGGGCCTCGACTACGTGCGGAGACACAGCTAGGAACGCAAACGGGGCGGCCTGAGGCCGCCCCGAGAGGTAGTTCTGACTTGCCGGACGTTCAGCGCGGTCTCCCACCACCGCCGCTCGACACCCGCCCGCCACCAGAGCTTCCACCGCCGTAACCTCCGCCGCCGTAGCTTGGCCGACTGCCGCCACCACCACCGCTATAGCTGGGGCGACCACCGCCAGAGCTTGGCTGACCGCTGGGCCGCCCGCTATAGCTCGGCCGGCCGCTGGAACTGGGCTGAGCACTCGAACGCGCCGGCGGCTGGTAGGACGGCGAGCCGTCTCGCGAAGGAGCAGCCCGGCGAGGATCGCGACCTTGAGAAGGATACGGCCTCACCGGATCAGCCGAACGAGGTGAGGAGTAGCGCGGTCCGTCGGTCTGCGGCGACGGTGCGCTACGAGTCGAAGACCTGGTCACCGGCGAGAGATCTTCTACCCGAGTCCGGGGCCGATAGGTGCCCGTGCTGGGCGCCGATCCGCCAGAGCGATTCGAACCGTCACTCGGCCTCGCGGTGCTGGGAGACGTGCTCGGGGTGGGACCGCCCGGACGGGGAGTAGTCGTAGTCCGCGGCGCAGGACGCGGTGAGCGGTCATCGACGCCGACCCGGGGTCTCGGGCTGTCTCCGGACCCCATGCCGCCGTCCGACACCGGACGGATCACTGTCCGGCCGTCGCCGCGACCACCGATATCAGGATTGCGACGGTCCCGCGGAGCAATGCCGACGGTCGGAACACCACCACGCGGGTCTCTTCCAGTTGCAGTGAACCGCGGCCGGTAGCCCACGGGAGTTCCGGAGCCTGGATTTCCCGGAAGTCCTGGCTTGAACCCGTAGGGCGGACGACCGCCGTAATTCGGTCCGCCCGGCATGTAGCCGTAGGTGCCCCGGTAGTAGTACGGGTTGTAACCATAGTACGGGTGGGAGTAATAGGGGTGGTAGTAGCCGTAATAGTATGGGTAATACCCGTAGTAAGCGGGGTACACCGGAGCGTAGTAGTACGGATAGAACGGATAGAACGGCGCCCCGAATCCGAAGCCGATACTGAAGCTGAAGCCGCTGCCGTAATACGGGCTGCAACCAAAGCACGGCGCATAGAATCCGGCGGAGCCGTCGTAGTGGTAGTGCCCGTCGTGGTCGTAGTCGTTGGAGTTGTAATTGTTGTCTGAGGAGTAGTCGTTCCCCGCCACATGGTAGCTCACCAGGTCATACTGGTACCGCCCACCCGAGGCCATCTTTTCCATCAGGTCTGCGAACGTGGTTTCCGCATCGTCGGATACCTGATAGTCCTCGAAGGCCCGGTAATCCCAGTGGTCTCCCCGCATGAACTGATCGAACTGCAGCGGATAATCGGACACTGCCGCGTAGACGACCCCCGAGCCTTGTTCGTCATCGACCCGGAATGACTCTTTCCCTCCCCGTCCGAGCACATCGTAGGTCTTGCCGCCGCGCACGAAGTTGTCGAGCCCAGGGTCGAGCGGGAACAGCACTCGGACCCGACCCTTGGTGGTGGCGCGGAAAACGATCAGATACCCGTCTTCCGACGAGCTGACTCTGACCGTGACCTGGTCTCCCAGGGCGTAATAACCGTCTTTGTTCAGGGAAACTTGTACAGTCGCGACGGCCCGCGAAGGCGGGACGGTCGCGGAACCGGGGCCGGCAATAAGCGCCGACAGCATCAGTGCGAGGAGCATGGCGTCCTCGGTGCCAAAGTGAGACGGGGCGAAAGGGAGACAACCAACTGTCCGAATGCGATCCCTATGCCACGATTCAAACTACAGTCCTAATTGAATTTACGAATCAGCTGCCCGCAACGTTGGATTCGGTTCAGGACAGTCGCTCAAGGCAAGTGTCCTCCGTGGCTGCACTTACGGACCCTGCTGGCCGGGCTCCACCGGGACACGCGCTCTCTATGGTTCTACCCCTTACTGACGGTGCCAGTACATCCGCATCTCGGTGATCTTCTCGCCGGCGGTCTCACAGAAGATCGCCCCCCGGGCATCGACCCACTCCCCGGTCCGGCGGCGGCGGAAGACGCACTTGAACTCAGTCGAAAACCACGGCCCTGCGGCGAAAATCTCGCCCGATGTGAAGGTGATTTCCGACTGGTGTGCGGGCATGTCTGCCCAATAGGCTCTCACCGCGTCACCGCGAATCGGCTCAGTGAAGGGGGTTTCCACGAAAACCGCGTCCGGTGCGAAGACGGCCATCATCTGGTCGATCTTGGCCCGACTCCATCCTTTGCCAAACTCATCAATCAGTTGGCGCCCCAAGGCTCGAGTAGTCTCGAGTGCGGTATCGGTCATGGGCTGGCCGGCTCCGATAGCTTGCTCAGCGAATGGCGGCGGTTGATGATTCACCCAACGGCATGGCCTCGAATCTACACCGGATACCGCTCGCGTGGGTCGTCACGCTTGCCCTTACAGGCCTCTGGGAAACCGGCGTGGCCCAGACCCCTTGCCCACCCCGAGCCGGCACCCTCGTGGCCCAGGGCTACACGCTTCTTCGTTCCGATTCGATCACCCAGGCAGGCGAGCGCTTCGGTCAGGCTGATCGCCTGTGCACCCGCAATCTCGATGCAAAAGTCGGCCTCGGATACGTAGCACTCCGACAGGGACGGATTGGTATCTCGGATTCCCTGTTCCAGCTCGTCATCAGAGCCGATTCGAGTAACGCCGATGCGTGGGAAGGCCTAACCCTGGCTGCCTGGCAGTCAGGCGATCATGCGAAGGCAATGACCTACGGTCGGCGAGCGATCGGGCTGCACCCAAAGAATCCGACCGTCCGGAATATTCTCAATACCATCGATCCCGAATGGGAGCGCCCACCGCTGCGAAAACCAGTGCGGCCTTCCCGGCTTCAGCTGGTCGCTCGGGCCAAGGGTGATGGGTTCGAGGTCCAGTCCAGGGGAGCCTGGCGCCCGTTCTACATCAAGGGCGTCAACATGGGCGTAGCCTTGCCCGGGAAATTCCCCTCCGAGTTTCCCACCGACTCGACGACCTATGCTGGTTGGCTCGATACCATAGCGGCGCTGCACGCGAACACCCTGAGGGTTTACACCATCCTCCCGCCTGCGTTCTACCGGGCGCTCCGAGGCTGGAATCTGGTGCATGTGAAGCAGCCCCTCTGGTTGATTCACGGAGTCTGGACTGAGTTGCCTCCGGAACACGATTTCGACGATTCGACATGGAAGGCGGGCTTCAGACAGGAAATGCGGAGGGTTGTAGACCTGCTGCACGGCGCGGCCCAGCTCCGAATCAGGCCCGGTCACGCCGCCGGGCGATACGACGCCGACGTATCACGCTGGACTCTGGCCTATATCATCGGCAGGGAATGGGAGCCTTTTGCGGTCAAGGAGTTCGACGCCAAACATCCGGGCACTCGAACATTTCGCGGTCAGTACCTCGCGACCGGCCCCGCTCCAGCCATGGACGTATGGATGGCCGAACAGTGCGACTATTTGCTGGGGTATGAGGTTCTTCGTTATAACGCGTTGAAACCCATCGCATACACCAACTGGCCGACCCTGGATCCCTTGCACCACATCACAGAGTCCACCGGTGATGAGGAAAGCGCCTGGCGAGAGAAGGTGGGACGCCCGGTCCCGATCGGGTCACACGAATATGAGAACGATGCCATCGGGCTGGATGCCATGCTGGTCCGCCCGACGACGTCAAACCCCGCCGGGTGGTTCGCCAGCTATCACGCGTATCCGTACTATCCCGATTTCATGATCAACGACCCGGGTTATGACACGGCCCAATCGAGCGAAGGCCGATCAAATTATTTCGGGTATCTCCATGAGCTGAAGCAGCAGCACGCCGGAATCCCGCTGCTGATAGCCGAATACGGAGTACCATCGAGCCGGGGACTGGCACACCTTCAACCGCAGGGGTGGAATCACGGCGGTCTTGACGAAACCGAAATGGCAAGGATTGATGCCCGGCTGACTCGAGAGATCAAAGAAGCCGGAGCGGCCGGGGGGATTGTCTTTGCCTGGATCGACGAGTGGTTCAAGAAGAACTGGATCGTGATCGACTACGAGATTCCGCTGGAAAACACCCGGCAATGGCACAATGTGATGGATGCCGAGCAGAACTACGGCCTGCTGGGGATGTACGCGGGAGAGGAGGAGCGAACACCGGTGCCAGGAGGAATTCTTTCGCGTTGGCTGGCGCTCGAGCCCTTCGTCACCGACTCCACTGCCCAAGAGGGGGCGCCCAGAGTTCTCCGTGTCGGCAGCGACGAATCGTACCTCTACCTGGCGGTCGAGCTGGATGAGATGAAGGGAAAGGCTTTCCCCTGGGACACTCTGGGAATTCGCATCGCGCTTGATACCTGGAGCCGAAATCAAGGACAGACGAGGCTCCCCGGAACGCACGAAGCAGGCGATATCGGGTTCGAGTTCCTCGCGGAACTCCACTCGCCTGATGATGCGCAGCTTCTGGTGACCCCGGATTACAACCCGTTCGTGGGAGCCGAGGCAATCGTCCATGGCGACGACTTTGCCCACTTCGCCCGGCGGCCCATCTCGGTGACCCAGCGCAACGACGGCAGGTTCGACTCGCTGTTCATTATCACCAACCGAGCCCGCTTCGGGCGGGACGGGACTTTCTACCCGGCGAGCGGCTACAACCGGGGACGGCTCCGCTTCGGCCGGTACTCTGAGAGCACGCTGGCCGATTGGTACTACGAACCGGAGGCTGGATTGCTGGAATTACGACTACCGTGGGGCCTTATCAACGTGACCGACCCCTCCACCGGCACCCTCATCCTCGGCGCAGCGCCAGACGGCCCGATTCAAACGACTCGCGCCGAAGGGTTCCGGTTGGGCGTGATGACGGTAGCTGCCCAGAATGAAAAGCCGGTCGGAGCCCTGCCCCACCTGGGATCCAACGGTGCCTGGCACGCTGCGGATTTCCCGAACTGGACCTGGAACACCTGGGATTCTCCGAAATACCACCAAGAACTCAAGCCGGTCTATGACTCGCTGAAGGTGTTGTGGGGGAGCGAGTGAGCAGGGGGCACGTGACGCACAAGGCGATCAGGACGGTCACCTTACTCCTAGTTTTTGCAACAGGTGTTGCTCGTCTCGAGGCTCAAGAATCGACGGCGGATTCCGCCTGGGCCGCGGGAGATTTTCATGGTGCGCGAATCGGGTATGAGCGCGCCCTCGCGGACGATTCCACCTCCGTCCGAGCGTTATACCGGCTGGGAGTCCTGGCGTCATGGGATGGAAAGCTGGACTCGTCCCTGACTCTTCTCGGTAAGGCTCGGACCTACGAGCCTGGAGATCCCGACGTCCGAATTGCCGAGGCGAGAGTGCTCTCCTGGAAGGGGGACTACAAGGGTTCCGTGCAGCACTACGACTCAGTGCTGGCCGACCATCCGGACAATCGTGAGGCGGGGCTAGGCCGCGCCCAGGTGCTGGGATGGGCAGGCAAGTACCGCGAAGCGGATCAGCAGTATGCCCTCCTGATGTCCGTTGACCCGCAGGATCTGGACGCATTGGCTGGTCGAGGGCAGCTCGCAGCGTGGAAGGCGGACTTTCCCCTGGCGGTGGAGTACTACAGCGCCGCACTCGCGGTCGATTCAAATCACGTCCGCTCTCTGGTGGGACTGGCCCAGGTGCGAAGCTGGCAGGGACGGCACCACGAGGCGATGAGGCTAAGCGACCGGGCGCTGGCGATTGAGAGCGACAACCGGGATGCCCACCAGGTGCAGCTCCTGTCCCGGAGCGCCAGGCGACCGACTCTCGAGCCCACCGTAGGCTGGAGTCACGACACCGACGACAACAACAATTGGTGGGAAACGCTCGCAGTCTCGATGTACGTAGCCGACGGGCTTCAGGGATTCTCGAGTGTTGGGCTGGCCCAATTGAGCGACCCGACCAGAAACGCCAACCGTTCGAGTGCCGAGCTGGGAGCCAAATACAACATCGGAAACTTCGGCTTTACCGGCGCCATCGGTGTGCGCAATCTCTCGCCCGATTTCGCCGACGAGCGAACTCCGGCGACCTGGCGGGGGAGCATGAGCTATCGGATCACGCCCGGGGCGGGTGTCGGCGTTGGCTATGCTCACTACCCCTTCGATGAGACGGCATTTCTGGCGGGCCAGGATGTCGACATAGACGAGGTCACTGCGGACGGAGATGTGAACGTGGGGGAGAACCTCACGCTCGGCGGCGGAGGGGGCCTCGGGTGGTTCTCGGACGGGAACATGCGACACTCGGTCGTGGTGGCGCTCACCAAGCGGTTCCCCCCTCAGTGGACCGCGGGCGTCTACGGCCGGCTCCTGGGATACGATCAAGCAGGGGTAGGCTATTTCTCTCCCGATCGGTTTCTCACCGGTGAAGGCAGGGGGTCCTATACATATACCTGGCCGGGGTGGGAGGCACGGGCGGGAGCAGGGCTGGGGATCCAGCAGACCTTCAAGGACGCCGACGTGCAGGCGGAGTGGCACCTCGACGGACGACTGGCGCGGAAGTGGGGCTTGTCCAACGAAGTGGCGTTATACCTGGCATGGACCAACAGTGCGGCAAGCTCGACCACCGGCGCCTTCCGCTACTTCACCGGGTCGCTCAGCGCACGAATTGGCCTTTAGCTCCTTGGCCGCCGTCAGGTCCCGCGTTATCCTCAGATATCCATGAACCGATTCGAAACACCTCGAGTCGCGGTCATCGGTGCCACCGAGGTCGGCCGCGGGTGGGCGGCTCTCGCGATCGGCGCCGGCTGGCCCGTAGCAATCTTCGACCCTGACTCCGGCACCCTCACGAGTGCCGAGCAGGAAATCGGCGATCGGGTTGAGACCCTGGTTCGGCTGCGGCGGGCGGAAGGCAGCATCGCCGAGTCGGCGCTGAACGAGATGCGAATCGGCAAGAGCCTGCTGCAAACGGTGACCGACGCCGACTGGGTCATCGAAGCGGGTAACGAGGACCTCCACCTCAAACAGAAGCTGCTGGAGCAGATCGAGCAGGTATGCCGCAGGGCCGCCGTCGTAACCAGCAGCAGCTCCTTCCCGCTCTCTCAGCTGTGCGCCCGAGTAGCCAACCAGGACCGGGTGATGGTCGCCCACCCGCTCAATCCGGTCGAGCTACTGCCGGTGGTGGAAGTCGTCTCTGGACCCAACACCGACCCAGCCTGCATCGTAGATCTGCGGTTCTGGTTGAGCATGCTGGGACGTGCCCCGATCGTGCTCCAGAAGGAAGTCCCCGGGAACATCCTGGGTCGGGTCGCGGCGGCGGTGTGGCGCGAGTGCATTTACCTGGTGCTCGAGGGTGCCCTGGATGTGGAAGACGTGGATCGGGCACTCTCCGTGGGACCGTCGTTGATCTGGGCGGCCTCAGGCCCTCACCTGGAACACGTGATCAACGCGGGCGAAGAAGGTGCTGACGTTTACTTCTCCAGGCTTCTTGCGGAGAGCGAGGTGCAGTGGACGAGCCTGGCCAAGTTTGAACATTTGAGCGACGAGGACCGGCTCCGGCTGATGCGGCTAGTCGGCAACGCCTACGCGGCCCACCTGCCGGAACTCACCGAGGCACGGAATCAGCGGCTGGTGAGGTTGCTCGAGGCGTTGAGGGAGTAGGAGAAGGGAGACGGGAGACGGGAGAAGGGAGACGGACGGGAGACCGAGCAGTGAGACTGATTCAGAATCCGTGTTCAAGGCTCAGGTATAAGAACAGCGCCTCCTCACCCTCGCTGGGCCCCACGCCGACCGTGTAGGCCACCCCGGGAACGATCTGCAGTCCACTCTTGAAGTCGAAACCGACGCGAACCCCTGGATTCAGCAGCATCGCCTGCTCCCGCCGAGTACCTCCGGTCGCATTCACCAGTTCCGCATCCAACCAGACCCATTCCATCAGGAAGTTGATCCTGCTCTTGGCCAACCAGATCGCGCTGGCGCCAAGGTTGTAGCTCGTGGTCGATGCCTCCCGGCCTGAGGGGTTCTTAGCGTTGGGAAGCCACGTGACGCCGGCGTTCAGGTGGAAGACCAGCGCCGGCACAGGATGGATGCTGGCGGGAAGGGCCGCCTGCAGGCCGGCGCTGCCGAAACCGCGAGAATCCGAACTGGACCCGGTCGGCAGGATCGCGGTGAGACGCGGCGCCAGGGCGACGGGCGCGTCGGGATTCCCAACCGCCTGCAGGCGATAGTTGAGCTGGATGTCGCCGATCCCGGTGCCGTTGTTGTGGAGTGCCGGGATCGTGTAGCTCAGCTGATTCCGCATCCCCCGGAACGGCCACTCCTGGGTAAAGGTGTAGATCCACCCACCGTCGGATCCGCGGCTGAAGGTGCTGATGTGCTGCACCACATGGGATTCCTGGTTGTAGGCCTCTTCGACGAGGAAGCTGTTGTCGGAGATTGGTGGGGGAGCAGGAGGAGTTTGGGCGGACAGGGCGATCGGGGCGGACAAGACGGACAGGGCGGAGAGGGCGGACAGGGTTGAATGGAAGGACACGGCGGACGGTCTTACCATCCGGTTAGTTCCGTCCGCCTCGCCCGCCCCGTTCGCCCCCGTCCGTCCTGTCAATCAACTCATCCATCCCCGGAACGTCGTCAACAACAACCACGCGTTGAGGCAGACGATGACCGCAGTAACACTCCAGGCCAGCGCGGCCACGCCGCGCCCGTTCACGAAGTCCCCCATCTTGGACTTCTGACCGGTGAAGAGCACCAGCGGCACTACTGCGAACGAGAGCTGCAGGCTCAGGATGACCTGGCTCAGGATGAGCAGACTGCCCACACCCTTCTCGCCGTATAGCGCGGTCACGATCACGGCCGGGATGATCGCGATGAGCCGGGTAATCAGCCGGCGGAGCCACGGCTTGAGCCGGATGTCGAGGAAGCCCTCCATCACAATCTGGCCGGCGAGGGTGCCGGTGATAGTGGAGTTCTGCCCCGAGGCGAGCAACGCCAGGGCGAAGAGAAAGCTTGCCACCGAGGTGCCCAACAGCGGGGTCAGCAGCTTGTAGGCGTCACCTATGTCTGCCACTTCCTGATTCCCGCTGTTGTGGAACGCCGCGGCAGCCAGAACCAGAATCGCACCGTTGATGAAGAAGGCGAACAACAAGGCCAGCGTCGAGTCGATGGTGGCGTACTTGATCGCTTCCCGCTTCGCGGCCGGCTCGGCACCCACCTTCCGGGTCTGCACGATCGACGAGTGCAGGTAGAGGTTGTGCGGCATCACGGTCGCGCCGAGGATGGCAATTGCGATATACAGCATGATCGGATTGGTCACGATCTGGGTGGTAGGAACCAACCCGCCCAGCACCGCCCCGATCGCCGGACGAGCCAGCACCAGCTCCACGGCGAAGCATAGGCCGACCGTGATGACCAGCGAAATGACGAACGCCTCGAGGTAGCGGAATCCCTTGTTCTGCAGGAGCAGGATCAGCAGTACATCGAGCGCGGTGAGGCACACGCCCCAGATCAGCGGAATGCCGAACAACAGGTTCAGTGCGAGCGCCGATCCGATCACCTCGGCGAGATCACACGCGGCGATAGCGATCTCACATAACACCCAGAGCACGAAGCTGACCGGTCGCGAGTAATGATCGCGGCAGGCCTGGGCGAGATCTCGTCCCGTGACGATTCCGAGCTTGACGGCGAGCGACTGCAGCAGGATCGCCATCAGGTTGGATATCAGAATGACGCTGAGCAGGGAGTAGCCGAAGCGGGCGCCCCCAGCGAGGTCGCTGGCCCAGTTGCCCGGGTCCATATAGCCCACCGCGACCATGTAACCGGGTCCGGCGAACGCGAGCATCTTGCGCAGAACGCTCACGCCCTTGGGGACGGTGATTGAGTGGTGCGCCTCCGGCAGACTGGGGCTGCGGCGGGGAAAGCGCCACGCTACCCGATCGTGGACTGGAGCGGGAATCGTGGTCATGAGGCGATCTCCGGCCGGGCGCAAAGCAGCAGCATGGCGATTTCGTGACCGAGGATATGACTCTGGCCACCTACCTGAACTGTGATGGGTCCCCGGAAGGGCTGACGGTCGACGACAGTGACCCGGGTGCCAGGCTTGAGGCCGAACGAGGCGATGTAGCGCAGACGGTCGGGATGACTGGTGTCCGCCTGGCGAATCTCCACCGCCTCTCCGGCGGGGATCTCACTGAGCGGGGTGTAAACCACCTCGCTGACCGATCCATCAGGACCCGGGATCGGATCTCCGTGCGGATCGAAGCGGGGATTGCCCAGAGCTTCTGCCATGCGCTCGATCAAGATTTCGGACACGGCGTGCTCGAGACGCTCAGCCTCCTCATGGACGGTTTCCCAACCGTAGCCGAGGAAGGCGACCAGGTATGCCTCAATGATTCGGTGACGGCGGATGGTGCGAAGAGCGGCGTGACGGCCTTCGAGCGTGAGAACCACCCCCTTGTAGGGGATGTGTTCCAGCAGTCCCTGCTCGGAGAGCCGCTTGATCATCCCGCTGACCGAAGGAGCGGAAAGGTCAAGCTGGTGAGCAATGTCGTTAGTTGTGGCCGGCTGTCCCTTCTGCGACAGTCGGTAGATGGACTTGAGATAGTCCTCGACCGAGCGCGTGAGGGGCTCGTGGAGGAGTGCGGCATTCATGAATCCGGACCGTAATTTAGGTTAAGCTAACTTACGGTTAATTGGGGCCAAAAGTCAAGATTCGCCGGCGGGAATCTCCTTTCCGGTCAGTAGGTCGAGAAGAGGGGTCAGAATTCGCTCGGTAAGCCCCCAGACCACATGGTCACCCAGGTGGTAGGCAGGAAACAGCCGGTCTTCCCCCCGG
>DATIOP010000531.1:0-6517 GCA_035472975.1 Gemmatimonadales bacterium | reverse complement strand
GTTCGTCCTCCCTTGCCATAGCTGGTAGAATAATGCATGCGGAAACACGTCCTGCTCTACGGACTCCTCTGCGGCGTCCTCATCGTGGCACTCAAGCTCATCGAGTACCGCTGGCTGGTCGTAGAGCCCTCGCTCGAGATCTACGGCGGGCTGGTGGCCGCTGTTTTTGCCGGACTGGGCATCTGGCTCGGCCTCAAGCTGACCCGGCATAAGGAGACCGTGCTGGTCAAGGAGGTGATGGTCCCGGCTCCCGCCAGCTTCGTGCGGGATGAGCGGAAGCTCGAGGCGCTCGGCATCACGCCCCGCGAGCTGGAGATCCTGGAGCTGATCGCCCAGGGGCTGAGCAATAAGGAGATCGCCGCCCGGGTGTTCGTGAGCGAAAACACGGTCAAGACCCATTCGAGTCGGGTGTTCGACAAGCTCGGCGCCCGCCGCCGGACCCAGGCGGTACAGCTGGGGAAGAAGCTGCGCCTCATTCCCTGATCCCACTTTCGTATGATTTTCGGCCTTCTTGACCAAAATCATCCTTTTTGGTGACGCGCGGCAACCAGGGTGGCCGCTAGACTGACCCGTCCCCAACCACTGGAGTTGCCATGCAGCGGATCGTCTTGACCTTCGGCCTCATCGCCGGCGCCATCCTTTCGGTGATGATGCTCCTGACCATCCCCTTCCATGATCAGATCGGTTTCGACCGAGCCCTGATCATCGGCTATACCACGATGGTCCTCGCCTTCCTGATGATTTTTGCGGGGGTCAAGACCTATCGGGATAACGTCGCGGGCGGAACGGTGAGCTTCGGCAAGGCCCTTCAGGTGGGCTTGTTGATCATGCTGATCGCTTCGGTTTGCTATGTCGCCACCTGGCAATTCGTCTATCACTATCTCGCTCCCGACTACCTCGACAAATACGCCGCATACTCCGTGGAGAAACTACAGCAATCGGGGGCGAGCGCAGAACAGGTCGCCACGAAGGTCCAGGAGATGGCAAAGTTCAAGGCGTTGTACCAGAATCCACTGGTGAATATTGCCTTCACGTTGCTCGAGCCCCTGCCGGTTGGCCTGCTGTTCACGCTGGTGGCAGCGGCGGTGCTGAGCCGGAAGCGACGGGCGCAGGAGGCGGTCGCCTAGTCCAGGACAAATCAATTCATAGGGTTGGCGCAAAGGGTCAGGCGGGCATCCACAGTTGATCACAAAGAACACAAAGGACACAAAGAGCACATAGAAAAGAAGAATTGCTTTGTGGCCTTCGTGCACTTTGTGTCTTTGTGTTTAATACTCGAAACTGTCCCTCAACTTGGAAGGTTGGCGTAGCGTCGATATGGATGTCCAACTGTTGCTTGTCCCGTACGACACTGCCCGCAGGGGCTGGCGTTGTGGCGCCGGCCCCGAGCATCTCATGAACGCCGGCCTCATCGATCACCTGCATGCGAGTGGCCACCGGGTCGTCGGCACCCAGCTCATCGAGGATGATCCCGCCCAGTCTCCGGCCGAGATCCGGACGGCCTTCGAGTTGATGCGTCGCCTGGCGACCGCGGTTCGTGGTGCTCGCGCCGCCGGGCACTTTCCTCTCATTCTGAGCGGCAACTGCAACGTGGGTGCGACCGGTGCCCTGAGTGGGCTCACTCCGGCTGCACGATCGGTCTTCTGGTTCGATGCCCACGGAGAGTCCAACACTCCCGACACGACAGGCAGCGGTTTCCTGGACGGGATGGGACTGTCCATCAACCTGGGTTGGTGCTGGCGCGCCTTGGCCTCTTCGGTACCGGGATTCCAGCCCGCCCCGGTCGAAGCCACGTTCCTGCTTGGCGCGCGCGACCTGGATCCTCTCGAAGCGGCCTCCCTGTTTGACTCGCTGGTAAACCTGATCCCAGCATCCCGATTGTCCGCCCTGTCCGACCTGCTCGATGCTGCCGACCTCAGACAGACTATCGGCTATCTCCACCTCGACCCTGACGTCTTTGACCCCGACTCGGTCGGCCATGGCAACGACCATCCGGCACCGGGTGGCCTCTCGGAAGCGCAGCTCCGTAGCGCCATCGCCGAAATCCGGGGCCACGTGTCCCTCGGCGCGGCGACGATCGCCTCATATGATCCCGAGGCCGACCGAACTCAGGCCGTGTGCCGGGCGGTGTTCGCGGCGCTCGATGAGCTTCTGAGCTGATGTCCTTTACCCTGGTATCCCATTGACCGAGGACACCACCGCGCCCTCCCCGCTGCGACTGCCCCTGGCTGTCATCCTGGGGTTGGTCGCGCCGCCCCTCGGACTCGTGGCGTGGATTCTCTTGAGCGGCAGCCAGCGTGCCGTCTATCTCCAGTCTCCGTGGGTCCGGGCTGGCGGTGCGATCTTCCTGGCCGGCGCCATTCCCCTGTTCGGGGTAATCGTCGCCGCCTTCATCGGTCTCTGGCCTGACCCGAACCCCAATCCCGTCGGACTGGGGTTCCTCTTCCTCGCAGCGGGCGTATTGGGATGTCTCCTGGCGCTCGTCGGCGTGATCCGCTGCGAGACATCCTGATGGCGCTACGCAGTCCTGGGTAACACGGTATACACCCGCGAGATGAACTCGGAGAACTCCTTCATGTAGTTGCTCAGGAACTCCCCGATTGCGTCGTCGGTGACTTCGCCGCTATCGCTGATCAGGCCCGGGGTGAACTGGATGTAGGCCTCGATCATGTTCATCAAGGGCGAATTGCAGAAGCAGAGAATGCTGCGCAGGTGCGTCTGCGCGACGGCGGTGCCGATCTTTCCCGGTGAGGCCCCGATCACTCCAGACGGCTTGCGGGAAAAGGAATTCTTGCCGTACGGACGGCTTCCCCAGTCGATCGCGTTCTTGAGACCACCGGGAATCGAGCGATTGTACTCCGGGGTCACGAAGAGTACTGCATCAACCGCGGCGATCGCCTCCTTGAACTTTCGGGCGACCAGCGGAAAGTCGGCATCGTAGTCGTAGCTGTATAGCGGCAGGTCCCCGAAGGTGATTTCGCGCAACTGGAGCTCCGAAGGTGCTAAGCGCTCCAGCGCACAGGCGAGCTTGCGGTTCAGCGAAGCCTTGGCAAGGCTACCGACCAGGTAGCCTACAGTGAACTGGCTCATGCGGTCCTCCTCGGTACATTGGGCTGGTGGATCAACGGTCAGTGGAATAGGGCCCCTTTGTCGATCCGGGGCCAGCCCAAGCGACGCAGTAGTGGCGGGTCCGGCCAGCCCGTCGAAGGTCACGTGCCGCCGACAGATCAACCGGGTTCGCCCAATGACGACGACCGCCCAACTCTCCTACCCAGAAGCCGACCGTACCCCCACCCTCCTCCGCCTCGGCATGTTCGCGGGACCGCTCTACGTTCTGATCGGGTTGCTGGAGGTCCTTTTCAGAAGCGGATTTGACATCCGGCGCCACGCGCTCAGCCTGATGAGCAACGGCGGCCTGGGCTGGATCCAGATCGGCAGCTTCATCTGCTCCGGGGTCATGGTGATCCTCGGAGCGATCGGCCTCCGCCGGGCGCTTTATCCGACCCGCGGAGCCACGGCGGGAGCCCTCCTGCTCGCGGTCTATGGCATCGGCCTGATCGGAGCGGGGATCTTCGTCGCCGATCCGATGGATGGCTTCCCCCCGGGCACGCCTCCGGGACCGCCGGCCTCGATGAGCTGGCATGGACCCCTGCACTTCATGGCTGGCGGGATCGGGTTCTTCGGACTGATTGGGGCGACCCTGGTGTTTGCCTTCCGGTTCCTCCGGCAGCGTGAATCGAGGTGGGCGGTCGCTTCCTTGCTGACCGGCCTCTACTTCTTCGGGGCCTTCGCCGCCATCGCTTCAGGGACAAGACACCCAGCGATCAACCTCGCCTTTACGGCCGCGGTGATTGTATCCTGGGCATGGTTGACTGGCTTGTTCGCGAAGGTACGATCGGAATTGTCAGAGCCTTGAGGATGCCAGGGTCGGCATGACTTCTGAAGCCGTCACACTCGAGCCGGTCGAATCGCCCCGACAACGCGACGCCGCGCGTGAGCTGATTGCCGAGTACCTCCGTTGGGTGGGAGAGATCGCCCGCTCCCAGTACGGCCTCTCCTTCGACATCGACGCGATGGTCGATTCCGATATTGAGGACCGCTCGAAGTTCTATCCTCCGACCGGCCGCTTCTACCTGGTCATGACAGACGGGGCCTATGTCGGCGTCGGCTGCTTGAAGCGATTGGCGCCGGGCGTTGGAGAAATCCAGCGGATGTACGTCCAGCCTCATGTGAGAGGGAAAGGCGCCGGTCGCCTCCTCCTCGAGCGACTCCTCGCCGACGCCCTCGAACTGGGATACACCAGGGTGCGACTGGAAAGCCTGAAGGCGCTCACCGCCGCTCACACTCTTTATCACTCGGCGGGGTTCGTGGACATTGGCCCCTACGACGACGACAGCATGAGGGATTATCAGGATCCAGCCACGCACGGCCGGTTCCTCGACAGCGTCGTGTTCATGGAGTACATATTTCCCAATGCGCTTTCTTGAGCATTACTGGTGGGCCCTGGTTCTGATGTTCGTGGCGATGGTGGTCACGTGGAATCGCACCCGCCGCGGACCTCCTGCTTGAAGCTCCACGAAATCCCCGGCTACTCGGTAGCCGACTGGCACCAGGAGCGCGAGGCGGAAGCCCGCGGCCAGCGCCTGGCCTGTCCGAATTGCGGCCGGGCGGAGTGGTACCACGCCGTTGGAGTCCCTCCCGACACCGGGGCACAGCGCAAATATCGGGCGTGCAAAGTCTGTGGGTGCTGGCAGGAGGCCGACGGGACGCCGGCTTACCGCTGCTGGATGACAGTGCACACCTGCCTGGCTCATCTCGCCAGAGGAATGCATTGCCCCTATTGTGGCGTCTGGGGGCCCAGACAATGGCACGCGGCGTGTTGCCGGATCCTTACGACCGATGAGCTTGGCATTACCAGATGTGGCACCTGCGGACTGGTTCTTACCCCTCAGCACGTTGTGCCCTGGCCCGTCAAACCCGAATGAACTACCGCGGCGGCCGTCCCGACCGTCGAGAGAGCTAGGAGGACTGGATTCGTGCACCTGGATGGCATTCCTTTCGGTATCACCGATTGGCAAAGCGTTGATCCCACCGAGCGCGCCGGCGAAACCGGTGTCGCGCGATGGCGCACACAGCAATTCGGCTCGATTCGAGTCCGCATGGTCGAATACTCGGCGGGTTATCGAGCGGACCACTGGTGCCGAAAGGGCCACATTCTGTTCTGCGTCGCGGGAGAGCTGGAGACCGAACTCGCGGATGGCCGCCAATTCCGCTTGTCTCCGGGGATGAGCTATCAGGTGGCGGACAATGCGGAACCCCATCGCTCGCGCACCACGACTGGTGCGACCCTGTTCATAGTGGACTAAACCGGAGATTCATGGATCGTCGCATCGTCGGATTCCACCAGGATGACGAGCAACTGTGGGTTGCGACGCTGGACTGCGGTCACACCCAGCACCTGCGGCACGATCCGCCCTGGCAGGAACGAAGCTGGGTGCTCGACCCGGTGACTCGGTCAGAGCACCTCGGCACAATCCTCACCTGTCCGCGCTGCGACTAGGCACCGCTCGACCTGCCTCACCCCTCGGCCTACCAGGACGCCAAACTCCAGGGATTGTGTGACGACGGCGCTGCTGAGATCAGGGCGCGGCGGCGAGACCCTTCATCCTGATCCTCCGCATCCCTCATGCGTCACAGCCTGACGGTGCTCTTCTTCCTCCTCGGTTGCCGAAGCGGGGGCTCTTCGACAGCGACTCCGGCGGTCTTTCTGGACAGCGTGCCCGGAAAAGCTGATCTCGTAGACTACGAGCCTGCGTGGTCCCCGTCCGGCACCCACCTCGCGTTCATCTCCAATCGAAATGGCCCGCTCAAGGTCTACACTGCCATGGTGGATGGCACCGAGCTGATCCAGCTCACCCGGGGACCGGAGGAAGACGACTCGCCATCCTGGTCCCCGGATGGGAAGCGGATCGCCTTCTTGTCGACCCGGGATGGCAATGCCGAAATCTATCGGATGAATGCCGATGGCTCCGACCAAACCCGTCTGACCGATGATCCGGGAATGGATATCCACCCGGTATGGGCACCGGATGGCAAGTCGATCGTCTGGAACTCATCTCGACACAGCGTTGGCTCGATCGAGACCTTCGAAGTCTTTGCGATGGACCCGGACGGCAAACTTCTGCGGCAGCTCACGCAGAGTGGCATCGCGACCTACGCCTCCTGGTCTCCCGACGGTCAACACCTGCTCTTTCGCCGCCAGGTGAGCGACAGCAACTCTGAGATCTTTGTATCCCAGCCGGCCGGTGATGACGTCAATCTGACCCGGGACCCCGCCTTCGATGGCTGGCCTTCATGGGCCGCCGACGGGCGACGGGTCATCTTCGCCCGTGAGAAAGCAGGCGAAGCATCCATCTATGTCGTCAAGACTGACGGATCGGGATTGAGCCCGCTGGTGACGCTGCCGGGGCGCTGGACCAACCCCAGATGGTCACCCAAAGGTGATCGGATAGTGGCC
>DATIOP010000530.1:0-6104 GCA_035472975.1 Gemmatimonadales bacterium | reverse complement strand
GGCGGGCCGTGGCACACGGGTTGGAATTACCGGAGTCCGACCGGGCACCGACGGACGCGGCGGCGAAGATGGAGTTTCAGCCGGACGAGAGACGGGCGGGAACGGTGAAGCCGCGACCGACTCAGTCGCAGTTGGAGCTTCCGACTCGCCAGTTTCTCCTGCCGGAGGCAGATCCTTGAAGAGAGCCTTCGCGCGCTCTTCCAGCGAAGCGGGCAACGCGGTCTCGACGGGGCGCTCGATCGGACGAATCAGGTCCATGGCCAGCGCTTCGGCAGCGCGCTCGGCTTCGGCCTGCGCCTCCGACTGAGCGACCTCGGCCGCGGTGCGACGACGCTTGGTCGGCTTCCCGCTCTCCACGACCGGCTCGGGTGGGGCGGCCGCTTTGGCAGCCTTGCGGCGGCCCTTCTTCGGCGCCGGCTCATCGGCAGCTTTCCGCTTCTCGCGCTCCCAGCGCACCCGTACCGCGGACACCTGTCCATCCTCCAGTCCCGACATGTGGCTGCGCACGAAGATGCCCATGTCCTTGAGCATCCCCATTACCTGTTCTGCCGAGACCCCGAACTCCGCCGCGAGGTCGTGCACTCTGGTCTTGACCATCAACCCTCCGTCTGGAACGAGCTGCCACTCGCGGCTGCGAGTCCACGAGCCAGCGCTCGATCTACCACTCCTGCCACCATGATTCCCGGCTTCCCCAACTGCCGGCCGATCTCATCGGCCGCGGGACCGCGAAAGAGCGGAACCCTCCGGGCCGTTGCCAGCCGGACCACTTTTTCCATCGCTCGCGGGCTCGCATCCGATGCCAGCACCAGACAGGCGAACCGGTCGGCCTGGAGTCCAGCCCGCACTCGATCGACCCCAATCACCACCTTGCGGCCTCGATAGCCGAGGCCGAGGAGGCGGAGAAGCCGATCAGGATCCGCCGCGGCCGTCGTCGCTGTCCTCGTCGGTCAGTTCGGCGAGCAGCGCCATCAGCTGATCGGCCCGCTCCTGGGTCATGCCGGGCAGCTGCGCCACCTCGTCCCGCTCGAGATCGAGTACGTCGTTCAGGGTCTGGTACCCGGCACTGTTCAGGATGGCGAGCAGTTCGGGAGAAAGACCCTTCAGTTCCGTCAGCGGCACCTGGGTGACCGACTCGTCTTCCGGCGGGAGCGGGGCGAACAGCGGGCCCTCTCCACCACGCTCCAGCCATTCGCGGCTGGAGTAGAGATCGATTTTCCACCCGGTGAGCTCAGAGGCGAGGCGCACGTTCTGCCCGTTGCGGCCGATCGCCAGCGACAACTGATCCTCGTCAACCACCGCCTGGATCGTCTTGCTCTCCGGATCGGAGAACACTTTCGCCACCCGGGCCGGAGCCAGCGCCAGTCGCGCGAAGCGCTCCGGATCGGGAGACCACGGCACGATGTCGATGCGCTCGCCACCCAGCTCGTTCACCACGGCTTGCACCCGGGAACCTTTGAGTCCCACGCAGGCGCCGACCGGATCGATGGCGTCATCGCGGGAGATGACCGCGATCTTGGTACGGCTGCCGACCTCGCGGGCCCAGGCCCGGATGTCGACTACGCCCTGCTGAATTTCGGGGACTTCCAGCTTGAACAGCGCTTTTACGAAGAGCGGGTCGGCACGGGAGAGAATGAGCCGCGGTCCCTTGGGCGTTTCCTCGAGCCGCTTCAACACGGCCCGGATGGTGTCACCCTGGTGGAACTTCTCCCGGTGATTCTGCTCCCGGTACGGAATGATGGCTTCCGCCTCCCGAAACTTGTTCAGCATGATCACCAGTTTGCCGCGCTCGATCTGCTGCACCTCTCCCGAAAGCAGCTCGCCGACCTTGCCGGCAAACTCTTCGCGGATCCGGGTACGCTCGCCTTCGCGCACCCGCTGGATGATCCTTTGCTTCGCCGCCTGTACTGCGAGCCGGCCGAACTCGGCGAAGGGCACATCCTCTTCCAGCTGATCGCCGGGGGCGAAATCGGGGTCCTCGTACTGGGCTTCCTCGAGGGAGACCTGGGCGCTCGAATCCTCGACCGCCTCCACCACCTGTCTCAGGCGGACGATGCGAATCGTGCCTTTGAGCTCATCGAAGCTGAGCTCGAAGCGGACATTGGGGCCGTAACGCCGGACCAGTGCCGCGTGAATACCGTCGCGCAGCAGCTCCAGCAGCTCGTTGCGGTCGAGCTGCTTGGTGGTCGATAACTCGCGAATTGCGGCCAGGACTTCTGCCGAAGCGGACATCCTCTTCTCCCTCTCGCGGCCTCAGGAGGCCGAGTCCATCAACAGGGTCGCCTCCTTGAGATTCTCCAACGCGAGCAGATAAGGCTCGCCGTCAGCGAGGCGAAGCTGGACATGATCATCGTCGGGCACTGCGACTACCGTGGCGCGCGGATGCCCGAATAGCCCACGTGCCTTCACTCGTACTTGCCGGCCCAGGTAACGCCGCCAGTGTTCGACGAAACGGACCGGTCGCTCGAACCCCGGCGAGGAAGCCTGCACCAGATAACGGGCGCCAGGCTGGGCCTCCGCCTCGAGCACGCGTGCCAGGGAACGACTCACCTGGACGCAATCCTCGGCGGTCACGCCGTGCCCGGGTGTGCTATCCGGGCGATCAATCCTGACCTGAATCAGGGGGCGCTGCGGCGGGCCGCTCAGGTGGAATTCGATCAACTCGAACCCCATGGCGGCGACGTGGCGGCGGACCGGGTCGAGCAGTGGCTGGGAAGGCATCAGGACTTAGAAAAAAAATGTGGGGGAACTCCCCCACTCGTCCTGCGACCCCCGCTCGGAGATCCCCGAACAGCGGCGTAAGTCTAGTGTCGGAGGGTGGATTCGTCAATTGCGACGGGGCGTGGTGCGGCAGTCTACGTAGCAAGTAGGGAGTGGGTGGTAGGGAGTGGGGCTCCACCACCCACAACCCACTACCGACCACCTGCTTTGACGACCATCTAAGTGCCTTTGGGCATCCCCAAATACGCGACCATTCGCCCGTCGGCTCCGCCGGACCGGCGGTGACTATAGAAGTGCCGGGCGTCGTGTGCGGAGCACCATTCGGAAACCGACACGGAGCCGATCCCCAGCAGGCCCGCCTGCTCGGCGAGGACCGAGCGCAGATCCAAATGCCATGGCCCGGAACCTTCCGCTGCTTTTCCACAGCCTTCCATGACTTCAGAACCTACTTCATAGCAGTTGCCGCAAATCCCTACACCACAGTGCATTACCAGATCAGCTGGATCAGATCCAACGGCTTCACCCAAGGTCTCGACTCCCTGCGCAAGGATACGACCAGCGGTTCCCCGCCAACCGGCATGCAGGAGAGCCACGGCCTTCTTCACGGGATCCAAGAGGTATACAGGGATGCAATCGGCGACGGTGACAGTGAGCAGAATGCCCTTGGTTGACGTCGCGTGACCGTCCAGACCCTCGAGCTGAATCCAACCTTTGCCCGAAGCGTGGAATTGGACGGCCGCCTGATGCACTTGGTTCCCCAGCACCGTCGCATCGAAGCCGGGCTCCGCCCGCCTGAATGCCCGCCACCGTGTCATCACGTCGTGCACCGGTGCATCGGTCCAGAGGCCGAGGTCGAATCCCCTGCCCTCCTCGCTGCCCCGCCCGGTGATTCCGGCAACGACCCCGAATCGCTCCCGCCAATCGGGGATGGCAAACCTCGGCACCGTGCCCTCGACCGGTTCTTCCCGCCGTGCTCGGTACTCGGTGCCAGGTACTCCGTAATCCTTATTCAAATCGCTCAATCTCTGCCCCAAGGGCTCGGAGCCGGGAATCGATCTGCTCGTACCCCCGCTCGATCTGGCCAATGTTGTGAATGGTGCTGGTCCCTTCGGCGGCCAGAGCGGCGAGCAGCATGGCCATGCCGGCGCGAATGTCGGGAGACTCCACTGTGCCGCCTCGAAGCTGGGATGGCCCGGACACTACGACGCGATGGGGGTCGCAGAGGACGATTCGGGCACCCATCCCGATGAGCTTGTCCACGAAGAACAGCCGCGACTCGAACATCTTCTCGAAGATCAGCACCATTCCTTCGCATTGGGTGGCAGTCACCACGGCGATGGACATTGCATCCGCGGGGAACGCGGGCCAGGGGCCATCTTCGAGCTTGGGAACATGGCCTCCCAGGTCGGGGCGGATCCGGCGCTCTTGCCCGGAGTCAACGACCAGCCGTTGCCCGTCCACCCGCGGGCGGACACCCAGCCGCTCGAAGCCGAGCAGGGTGCTACGCAGATCATCGGACCGGACGCCTTCGATCGTGATCGCTCCGTCGGTGACTGCGGCAAGCCCGATGAAACTCGCGATTTCGATGTGATCGGGGCCAATGGTGAATTCGCACCCGCCAAGAGGGCGACCGCCCTCGATGGTGTAGACGTTGGTGCCGATTCCTTCGATCGAAGCTCCCATCGCGATGAGGAGTCGCGCCACATCCTGCACGTGCGGTTCGGCGGCGGCATTGCGGAGGACCGTTCGGCCGTGCGCCATGACCGCGGCAAGCAGCGCGTTCTCGGTTCCGGTTACGCTCGGTTCGTCCAGGAAGATTTCGGCGCCTGTCAGTCTCTTGCTCTCGATCTTGTAGCTCTCGCCGACCGTCAGCTCCGCGCCCAGCTGCTCGAGCGCGAGGAAATGGGTATCCACCCGGCGCCGGCCGATGACGTCTCCACCCGGCGGTGGCAAGGTGACCGATCCGAACCGGGCGAGCAGCGGTCCGGCCAGCAGGATGGAAGCCCGGATCCGCGCGCAGAGGGCCGGATCGAGCGCTTTCGGGCGTACCGCGCGCGCGTCGACTCGCAGCGTGTTGGTTCCGTGCCAGTCGACTTCGGCGCCGAGATCCACGAGCAGCGCGATCATGGTTTCCACGTCGCGGATTCGGGGCACGTTGTTCAGCGTCACCGGGCCGTCGGCGAGGAGTGTCGCGGTGAGTGCGGGAAGCGCCGCATTCTTGTTGCCGGCGGGCAAGACGGTTCCGCGCAGGGGTCGCCCGCCGCGGACCTGGAAGCGTGGAGGCATGGCCAAAGGTCACGACGGCTGGTGGCATCGTCAAGCGCCACGGTTATCTTGGGAAGATGTTGCTGCTTCAGGACACCGTGATCACGGTTGCTGGATGGGTCGGGCCCACCATTGCGATTTCCCTGGTGATTATTGCGGGCAGCTTCGCCGCGATCGCTCTGGTCGTCGCCGCCACCGCGAAAGCCGCCGCCGGGGCGCTCCAAAACCTGGGACGAGCGGTGGAGGACCTGCGCAAGGACCTTGCCCCGGCACTCGATTCGGTCCACCTCCTCGGCGATGAGGCCCGTCAGCTCGCCGCCAAAGTCGGCAACGAAGCAGAAGACGTCGTCGAGGCGAGTCGCGCACTGCGGATCAAGGTGAAGGACCGCCTGATCGACCTCGAAGCGGTCTACGACGTACTCGAGAGCGAGATCGAGGAAACCGCGCTGGATGTCGCTACGACGCTCCGCAGCTTCCGCACGCGGGCCTCCTGGTACCGCTGGGTGCGCCGCCTGCTCGGCGCGGGTAAACACCGTTGATTCTCCGGCGCTCCGCCCTCCTGTTGGTCTGTTTCGGCCTCGTCACCCTGATCGTCCCGAATCACCTGTACGCCTGGACGCCGGGCACCCACATCTACCTCGGCGAGTCGGTCCTGGCGAACCTGGGGATTCTTCCGTCGCCAATTGGCGATCTCCTCCGGGCCTTTCCCTTCGATTTTCTCTACGGCAACATCGCGGCGGATACCTCCATCGCGAAGAAGTACGCGCCGGTCGGCCGCCACTGTCACTCCTGGCAAGTCGGCCAGCAGATCTATGATCACGCGAAGATCGACGCGCTGCGGGCTTTTGGCCTGGGATATCTCTGCCATCTCGCGGCCGACACGGTGGCGCATAACTACTTTGTGCCCCGCCAGCTCTTATTGACCAGTACGACGAGCGGCTTCGGCCACTCGTACTGGGAGAGCCGCTTCGAAACCCCGCTGGGTGACGAGTTTGCTCGCACGGCCAAGGAGGTGATCCTGCTGGACCACACTCCGGCCGATACCCACCTGGATCAGATTCTCGCCCCGACCATTTTCAGCGTTCGCACCAACCGGCGGTTGTTCCGCGGCTTGGTTCACC
>DATIOP010000529.1:0-3184 GCA_035472975.1 Gemmatimonadales bacterium | reverse complement strand
CCGATCTCCGCGGGCGAGCCGAACTGCGAGGTCACGCTCGCAGCGCTCTGGTAGTCGGCTTGGGACGAGCTGACCGCGACCAGCGTCTCGAGGAAGATGGCCACCGCCGCGGCGACCGCGGCCGTCGCGCCGAACCCGCCGCGGCGCAGCCCGAGCTGCGCGCGGTCGCCGACATACGCGATCACGAACAGGAACATCCCCATCACGGCGCCCGCGTACGTGAGCACCTGCGCGGCGGCGACGAAGTCTGCCTGCAGCACGAGGTAGAGAACGGCGAGCGACGCCAGGTTGAGGATCAGCGAGAGCGCCGCCTGGAAGGCGTTGCTCTGCAGCACGACGGAGATCGCCGAGCCGAGCGCGGTGATCCCCGCGACGTAGAAGATCACCGTCTGCATCAGCTCTTCGGCACGTCGCGCGAGTTGTCGGCGTAGATCCGGTACATGCCGAGCACGCCGGGGCCCTCGAGCTCCTGGGCGCCGCGGTCGTACTCCTCCGGGTCCTCGGCCGGCGTCCGCCGCACCGGCGGCTCGAGCAGCATCGACTTCGTGTACACGAGCGCGTCGCGCGAGATCTCCGAGAGCTCGTAGTCGTTCCCGAGCGTGATCGCGTCGAACGGACAGGCGATCTCGCAGTAGCCGCAGAAGATGCAGCGCGCCATGTTGATCTCGTAGATGCGGGCGTAGCGCTCGCCCGGTGCGAGGACCTCACGCACCCGCGAGACTTCGAACCCGAGAACATCCTCCCGCCGGAAGTGGGGATACATCCGTTCGAGCGCGGCCAGGAACCCCTCCTTCACTTCGGCATCGCTCCGTTGCCAGAACGGATCATCCTGAGTCAGATAGCGCGGCAGGTAAACGAGCGAATTCCCTCCAAACGCCGAGCGATCCACCAGGGCGGTCATCTCGATGACTGCGGTAAACGGCACCCAGCTCTCGGTAATGTTGGTGACGTAGTATCCTGCAAGAGGCCGTCGCAGTAGCAGTGACGCGCAGGTAATCCCCTGGTACACGACACTCTTCAGTCGCTCCCGCTCCGCCCCGGTCAGTTCCGGGCACAGCGCGGCGGCCTTCCCACAGGGAACCGTCAGGATCACGTCGTCGAACTGGAGGGTTTCACCGTTGGCCAATCGTACGGTCGCCGCGTCCGCGGGTCCGCCGCTCCGCCGGTCGGTCCCGACCGCCTCGACCGGCGTCCCGCAACGGAATTGCACTCCCTCGGCCTCCAGCCGTTCGCGAAGTCGCGGCAGCACCTCGGCATATCCCCCTTCCACATAGCCGAACATCTCGCGCTTCAAGCCCGACCGGCGCGCCGCGTACATCCGGGCGATGATGGCCCAGATGAAGGCCGCGCTCGCCTGGCGGTAGTTCTCTCCCAGTTTGCTCTTGAGTAACGGAATCCAGATCCGCTCCAGTGTCCGTCGACCTGATAGCCGCCCGAGCCACTCCGTCACCGGGATGGCCTCGAGCGCCCGACCATCACGAATGCGAGACGCGTAGAGGATCGTTGCAGCGAGCCTCGCCTTGTCCACCAGGTTGAGCGGGGGAAATCTGAGAAACTCGAGACTGGTCGAGAGGGAATAGAGCTCGCCGTCGGTGTAGAACCCGGTACGGGTGTTACCCCACCGCAGTCGGTCTGAGAGTCCGAGTTCGCCGAGTAGCGCTCTGAGGTTGCTGTCGGACATGAGGATGACGTGGTAGAACCGGTCCCACGTGAATCCGCCGATGGACTGAGGAGCGGCAAGGCCACCTGTCGCGGCGGCTCCTTCGATCACGGTGACCGAATGCCCGCTGCGTCGGAGACGCAAAGCCAGTGTCATCCCCAGCACCCCGCCACCGACTACACCGACGTCAGACACTCTGCTGCTCCGTGGGGGCCGTCATGACGCTTCCCGTAGTCATGACTTCCCTCGGACGGAGGCGGGATTGACGCCCGGTCATCCGAACGAGGGCGAGCCGGCACAGAAGACCTAAGTGCCCCAGAATCGTCTCCAATACCCGCATCTTCGAGCGGCCCAGCATCCGCACCTGAAGAGTGGCCGGGAATTCGACGATGCCTCCACCCGCGAGATCCAGCCTCGCAAGCAACTCCGCGATCCCGAGGAAGCCCGTGTTGCGAACCTCGACCTGCAGCACTTGTTCGCGACGGTAGACCCGGAAGCAGCTGGTATAGGTGTACAGCTTGTGACGGAGCAGCAGCCGGTACAGGCGAGAGAGCGTACGAGAGAGAGAGAGCCGCCATCCCGGCAGGTTCCGCACAGTGCCACCGGGGTGATAGGGCGATGCGGTTACCATGTCCACCTCGGGCCCCAGCAGGGGTATCATTTCCCCCAGCGTGTGAGGGTCGTAGGTACAGTCGCAATCGATCGAACAGACAATCTCTGTCTCGGCTGCGGCCATTCCGGTGGCGATGGCCCCTGCAACACCGAGGTTCCTGGGGTGCTGCAGGATTCGATAATTCGCCCGCTCGCCGAACAGCCGCTGCAGCGCTTGGTGGGTATCGTCGCTGCTCTCGTCATCAACGAACAAGAACTTCAGCCGGTACTGGCTTCCCAGCTTGTCCTCGACGCTGCGCAGAGTGTTTGCCAGGTACGGCAGAATCAGCTCTTCGTTGTAACAGGGAATGACGATCGTCGCGGGGAGTCGCTCGTCCTCCCCCCGGCCAGTCGGCAGTACGATGGGCACCGGAGGCGGCGGAGCCGGTTTCGGAAGCGGAGGCGGCTGGGTCTGCACCGCGAGTCCCAGGTGGTCGGCCACCGCGGTGAAACGGTAGCGAGAGAGATACTCCCTGATCCGGTCCGGCATGCGGTCCAGATTGCGGTAGGTTCGTACTCGCTGGACCCAGGAGGCCGCGCTGATCTTGGGTGGATCGGGATCCAGCTCCCACACATGGAAATACATCAAGTACGGCGTAGTGTAGGTCCTGGTCCAATGCTCCACCGCGCGGCGCACCAGCCAGGGCGGAAGCTGGCGGTACCAGTTACCGCCCGCGATCGGGACCGCAAGCCCGAAGAGCTCAATCGAAGAAATCGGGAACTCCCACAGAGTACGCTCGCCGAATTGATGCAGATGGACGAAGCGCCGCCATGGCTCCGAGGCGAATCGGCCCAGGACCGAGCAGACACTCGAGTCGTACTCGTATCCTTCCTCGCAGAGCACGTCGAGCGCCCACAGGTCGGCTGGCCGCA
>DATIOP010000528.1:0-7156 GCA_035472975.1 Gemmatimonadales bacterium | reverse complement strand
CGCAGATAGGTGTCGTAGCCCATCGCGTCGAGCTTGCTGGTTTCCTTCCGCGCCATGGCGGGATCGAAGAAGCCCTTGTAGGGAATCCGCCCGACGATCGGGTACTTCCAGGTATACGGGCAGAGACAATTCTTGGGAGAGGCAGACAGCACGACGAGCAGGGTATCGCGCTTGATATCGGAGTACGTCGTGTAGGTGTCCTTCGCCTCGAAGTCGAGCTGGGCCGCGAAGTCTCGCGCGGCCAGCACCAGTTCGAGCGAACCGCGAGTGGCGGCGTCGGTCTTGGGATCGGCCAGGATTTTCGAGATGGGGCGCCGGGCCTGCAGAATGTGGGTTTGTTCGAACCCGGCACGGGTGATGTAGCGCACGTTATCGCTCGCGACATACGCGGTGCCATAGCCGGCCATGAGCGCGCCAACCACGATGAGAAATATCACGATCGCCCGCCGCTTCATCAGAGGGTGAACCGCACGCCGAACCGGTGAACGTAGTCGCCCAGCGTAGTGCGCGTCTGATGGGCGTAATCGATATTCACCCGACTCAACACCAGGCTGGCGCCGAAGGAGACGTCGCGCTGGCCCGAACCATCGGGCGCCGCGCCATAGCCGACCCGACCCACCAGGCCAACTCCGCTCAAGACTACACCGGCTTCGGCGCCGAGCACGGTACGCCGGTCCTGGCCCTCGGTCCAGGCGACGTCCATGGTAGCAAGAAGCCGCGCCGTCTCCTGCGGGTCAACGAAGTTGAAGGTGAACCCGACATGCTTGCTCGTCGGAAGCTCGACGCCGCCTCCGCTGACCGCCCAGTCTCCCAGGTTCTGCACCGAGAAGCCGAGCGACATAAGGTCGAAAACATAGATGCCGAGTCCGGCGTCGACCGACCCGGAGCGGAGAATCTTTCCCGCCGAGTCCTCCTGCGAGACGTACTTGGTCGTGCCGCCGATCGCAATGATTCCGAATCGGTACGTGGCCGAACCGACCCACATGATATTGTCCTTGACCGGCGAATTACTGTTGAATCGAAGGTAGTGATACCCGCCCCCCAGATCGAATTGCAGCAGACGAAACGCCGCAGCACCCATGGTTTCGGCGGTGCCATCGGGATATCGCTGCAGCGAGCCTTCGACCGCGATATTCCGTACGGTGGCGAGCCCGGTCGGGTTGAAGAACACTGAACCGGCGTCCCCGCTCACGGCCACGGAGGCACCGCCCAATCCGGCGAAACGGACCGAAATCGGTAAGGTGGTGGCGAGTGGGGTGGGTCGGGACGATTGTGCGGCCCCGTTGCTGGCTGCCGACATCGTGAGGAGAGAACAGTACGCGGCAAGCCGGAGGCTCGGCATCGCGAGGCAAGATAAAGCAGCACAACAGGTTTTGACAATCGTTGAACCTCCGAATACCTTCGGGCGTGACTGCCGCGAACTGGCTCGAAGAGGTCCGTTTCGGCACCGATGGACTGGTGCCCGTGGTCGCTCAGGAACGGCTCTCGGGTGATGTGCTGATGCTCGCCTGGGCCAACCGGGAAGCGCTGGAACAGACGCTGCTGAGCGGTAAAGCGCACTACTACAGCCGCAGCCGCAAGACGCTGTGGCGCAAGGGCGAGACCTCCGGGCACGAACAGCGGGTCGTCGAGATCCGGCTTGATTGCGACGGCGACGCTGTGCTCTACCGGGTGGAACAGACCGGCCCGGCCTGCCACACCGGAACCCGGACTTGCTTCTCGAAGGCGGTTCGGCGGGATACCTCCGCGCAGGATGAATCGATCCAGCCGGTTGAAGAGGAAGATCCGGGCGGGCATCAGTTGAGTCGCCTCGCCGCCCTGATCGCCAGCCGGGCGCGGAATCCTCAGCCGGGTTCCTACACCGTCTCGCTGCTGGAACAGGGCCGCGGCAAGATCTCGCAGAAGGTTGGAGAAGAGGCAGTTGAAGTTGTAGTTGCAGCGAATTCGGAGGATGAACACCGTCTCGCGTCCGAGGCGGCCGATCTCCTCTATCACCTGCTGGTGCTCCTGCAGTCGCGCGGTGTCCCGCTGGGCGCTGTGTTGAAGGAGCTCCAGGACCGGGAGAAATAGCTGTTCGCGGGCCATCAGCGATTGGGGCCGGCCGCGCAGGCGGCACGGCAGGATCGCGACGAGGAACCGTGGACAGCGACCTACCATGGCATTCGTTCATCTCCACACCCACTCCGAGTACTCCCTCCTCGACGGCGCCAACCGAATACCCGAGCTGGTTGATCACGTAAAGCGCCTCGGTATGGACAGCCTGGCCGTGACGGACCACGGCAACCTTCACGCAGCATGGTCGTTCTACGATCACGCCAAGGCCAAGGGCATCCGCCCGATCCTCGGCTTCGAGGCGTATCTCGCCTTCGGTTCCCGAAGAAACCAGCAGAAGCCGCAGGGCGCGCCCGGGATCTACAGCCATCTCGTGTTGCTGGCAAAGAACCGTGCGGGCTACCGGAACCTGGTCCGACTGAGCTCCATCGGTTATCTGGAGGGCTTCTACCGCCGCCCGCGGATCGACAAGGAAGTCCTCGCGGAGCATTCCGAGGGATTGGTCGGGCTCGCGGCGTGTCTCTCGGGTGAGATCTCGCTGTACCTGCGGCAAGGCAACTACGAGGAGGCCAAACGCTCCGCCGAATGGTTCGCCAGGACCTTCGGACCGGACGGCTTTTGGCTGGAGGTGCAGCAGCACGGCATTCCGGAAGAGGTCCAGGTGAATGCCGGAATGTTCCAGCTGGGCCAGGAGTTGGGCCTCGGAGTCGTCGCGACCAATGACGCGCACTACCTCCGGCGGGAGGATGCCGAGGCCCACGACGTCCTGCTCGCAATCGGAACCGGCGCCGAACTGGATGACCCGAAGCGATTTCGCTTCATGGGGCAGGAGTCGTACGTCAAGTCGGAGCGGGAGATGGCGGCGCTGTTCGAGCGCACGCCGGAGGTCCTGGCCAATACAGCAAAGGTGGCCAACCTCTGCGAATTCAGCTTCGAGAAGAAGTATTTCCTCCCGAGTTTCCCCCGCCCTGCCACGCACACGAGTGATGAGCAGCTCCTGGAGGATCTCGCCGGGCAAGGAGCCATCACCCGGTACGGCTCACCCCTGCCCCAGCCAGTCCAGGATCGGCTGGCATACGAGCTCGGGGTGATCAACAAGGCGGGATACGCGGGTTACTTCCTGATCGTACAAGACTTCATCGCGGCGGCACGGGAGCGCGGGATCCCCGTGGGCCCCGGCCGGGGTTCCGCCGCCGGCTCGCTGGTCGCCTATTCGCTCGGCATCACCAACGTCGATCCGCTCCGGTTCGATCTGCTGTTCGAGCGCTTCCTGAATCCCGAGCGGATATCCATGCCTGACATCGACGTGGACTTCTGCTTCGAACGCCGGGGTGAAGTGATCGAGTACGTCCGGGAACGTTACGGGCGCCAGAGCGTGGGTCAGATCATCACCTTTGGAACCCTTAAGGCGCGGGCAGCGCTCAAGGACGTAGCCCGGCTGCTGCGGATTCCGCCCAGTGACGCCGACCGGCTCACCAAGCTCATCCCCTCGGGGCCGGCCTACAGCCTGAGCATCGAGGAGGCTGTAGACCGGGTGCCTGAGCTCCGGGAGCTGGTGCGGAACGATCCTGTGTATGGCCGCCTGGTGAGTCTGGGCTCCCGCATCGAAGGCATCTCCCGGCACATGTCGGTACACGCGGCGGGAGTGGTGATCGCTCCGGGACCGCTTACCGAGTATGTACCCGTGTGCACCGCGCCCACCAAGGGCGCCGGCGCCACCGCCGAGGGCGAAGACGCGATCATCACGCAGTACGAGATGGACGCCCTCGAGAAGGTCGGCATGCTGAAGATGGACATGCTCGGCCTCAAGACGCTGACCGTGATCCACGACGCGATCGAAATGATCAAGGAGCGGCACGGCGTTACGCTCGACATGGACACGCTGGGACTCGACGATCCCAAGGTCTACGAGATGCTGCGGCACGGCCGGACGGCCGGCGTTTTCCAGTTCGAATCTCCACTGGCGACCGACACCCTGCGCAACATGAAGTGCGACCGGTTCGATGACCTGGTGGCTTCGAACGCGCTTTTGCGTCCTGGGCCGCTCGACGCCGGCATGCATCTGGTGTTCATTCGGCGCAAACTGGGACAGGAGACCGTTACCTACCCGCATCCGCTGCTGGCCGAGGTGCTCGAGCCGACCTACGGCGTCATCACCTACCAGGAGCAGGTGATGCGCATCGCGAACGTGCTCGCGGGATACAGCCTGGCGGAAGCCGACGTGCTGCGGAAGGCAGTCGGCAAGAAGGATCAGGAGCTGATCGACAAGGAAGTTGGCCGCTTCATCGAGCGGGCCGTCGCCAACGGCATTCAGCGGAGACTTGCGGAGGAGCTGGGAGGGCAGATCAAGACCTTCGGCCGGTACGGCTTCAACAAGTCGCACTCCGTCGCCTACTCGCTCCTGTCGTACCAGACGGCGTGGCTCAAGACCTACTACCCCGCCGAGTTTCTGGCTGCGCTCCTCTCCTCCGAAATCGGGAATACGGACAAGGTGGTGCAGTACATCAACGAGGCCCGGGAACTGGGTCTCGAGGTGCTCCCACCCGACGTGAATGAGTCGGGGTTCAAGTTCACGGTGATCGGAGACCGGAGGCTGCGCTTCGGGCTGGGGGCGGTGCGTAACGTGGGCCGCGGCGCAATCGAATCGTTCATTGCCGCGCGAAATGACGCGCCGTTCAAATCACTGCTGGACTTCGCCAGCCGGATTGATTTGCGCCTCGCCAACAAGCGGGTGATTGAATCCCTCGTCGCTGCAGGTGCTCTGGACTCCCTCGGCGGGCACCGCGCGCAGTTCGCGGCTGGGCTGGATGAGGCGCTGGGGGAGGCACAGCTGGCCCAACAGGAGCGGGAAGCGGGACAAGCCTCCCTGTTCGGAGATGCGGTCGCCGCGCGGCATCACCGGGAAACGTTGCCGGAAGTGGCCGAATGGAGTGAAGCCGACCGGCTGGCGAAGGAGAAGGAGGTACTCGGCTTCTTCATCTCGGGCCATCCCCTCGAGCGTTTCCGCGCCGAGGTGGAGGTTTTCGGCACCCGGACCACGAGCACGCTCGGAGAATGGAGCGAACACCAGGTGATGATCGCGGCGGTCATCACCCTGGTGAAACGGCAGATCTCCAAGAAGACCGGTAAGGAGTACGCCCGGATCACTCTCGAGGATTTCCACGGGACGGCGGAAGCCATCGTCTTCCCCGATGCCTGGGCCCGGCTCAACCAGGTGATCCGGGACGATTTGCCTGTGCTGCTTACGGGCGGCTATAGCGCCCGGGATCGCGGGGAGGAGCGGGCACCGTTCGTCGTAGAATTGGCGCGGCCGCTCGATGACCTCATACCCAGCGGAGCCCTCGGCGTGGCGCTCCGCTGGAAGGCGCCAGAGGCGCCGCCCCCCGAGCGGATCAAGGAAGCCGTGGCGCTCTGCGCCGCTCACCCGGGCCCAGCCCCGCTCTATATTGAATGGAGCGACGGGAATGGAGAGCGGCTCCGGGCCCGATCCAGGAGGGTCAGGATTGCCCCGGATGAGGAGCTGATCCAGGGACTCCGCAGGTTGCTGGGTGCCGAGCACGTGCAGTATGTTCGGGCAGGTTAACCCTGGGCGACCGCGAACCACAGACCCCTTTCGGGGGATGCCATAAGCCACAGGCCTTAGGCTCATATGCTTAGGGCTTCCGGCTGGGGCTTAGGGCTCCTCTCCTAGACACGAAATGGCGAACACTTACAGTCTCGATTTTGAGCGGCCCTTGCAGGAGCTGGAGCGGCAGATCGAGGATCTCACCCAACTGGGCGAGAAGCAGCAGATCGACGTTTCGGAGGAAGCCCGTCTCCTCCAGGTCCGGCTCAACACCCTCCGATCCGAGATCTACATGAACCTGACCCCAATGCAGCGGGTGCAGGTGGCGCGCCATTCACGCCGGCCCTACACGCTCGATTACCTGAGCACGATCTTTACGGACTTCATCGAGCTTCATGGTGACCGGCTGTATCGCGACGATCCGGCGATCGTCAGGGGCTGGGCCCGCCTGGCCGGCGTCTCGGTTATGGTGATCGGGCACCAGAAGGGGCGGGACACCAAGGAGAATCTCAAGCGCAATTTCGGCATGGCGCACCCAGAGGGATACCGCAAGGCGCTCCGCCTCATGAAGCTGGCGGCCAAGTTCAGCGCTCCGGTCATCTCCCTGATCGACACACCGGGCGCCTATCCGGGACTCGGCGCGGAGGAACGGGGACAGTCGGAAGCCCTGGCCCGCAGCATTCTGGAGATGGCCGCACTCCCGACGCCCTGCATCGCGGTCGTCGACGGCGAGGGTGGCTCGGGCGGAGCGCTCGCGCTCGGTGTAGCCGACCGGGTGCTGATGCTGGAGAACTCGGTCTACTCAGTCATTTCGCCCGAAGGATGCGCGGCGATTCTCTGGAAGGACGCCTCTCAGCGGGAACGGGCGGCCGATGCCTTGAAACTGACGGCGCAGGACCTGCTCCGACTCAAGCTCATTGACGAGATTATTCCGGAACCGCTCGGAGGGGCGCATTTCGACCCCGACGCGACCGGTGAGGCTCTGCGAGAAGCTCTCATTCGCCACATGACGGAGTTGCGAAAGGTCCGGCCCGAAAAGCTGGTGCGCCGCCGTGCTGACAAGTACGCGGCCATGGGCGCTTTCTCCGAGACCTGATGACTCAAACCGTCGAAGTACGCTTCAAAGGTACCCGCCGCGACTTTTTCCTCTGGACCGACGAGCAGGATCCGCTCCGGTTGAAGGAAGCGGTCGTGGTCGAGGCGGAGCGTGGCCTCGACTTCGGACGGGTGTTTTCGGCGGGAGAGGTGGCGCAGAAGAAATGCGCCGGCGCCTGCAACGGGTGCGCGGTGGGCGCCACGGCCCCTCCCGCAATGCGGCCGGTGGTACGCCGTGCCTCCCAGGAAGAGGTCCGCACCGCAAACGAACTGCGCCAGAACGAAGAAGAAGCCCGCCGCAAAGTGATCGACAAGGTCCGGCAACACTCCCTCGAGATGAAGGTGAGCGATGCCGAGTGGCAATGGGACCGGGGCAAGCTCACCATCTTTTTCACGGCCGAAAAGCGGGTGGACTTTCGCGCACTGGTCCGCGATCTCGCAGCA
>DATIOP010000527.1:0-2692 GCA_035472975.1 Gemmatimonadales bacterium | reverse complement strand
CGCACCCGGAAGGTCTCGTTGATGCCACCGCCCCGCTTGCCCATGCAGAGTCCCTCGAACGCCTGCAGGCGCTCCTTATCGCCCTCGCGAACGCGCACCATGACCCGAATGGTATCGCCGGGAGAAAATTTCGGGATGTCGGTCCGCAACCCTTCGCGGGCTACTGTCGCCATGCGTTCCATAGGTTCCTCGCAGTCCGGGGCAGCTCCGCCCCTACGAATGTTTCGCCTGATGTTGCCGCCACACATCCGGCCGTCGCTCGGCCGTCAGCCGCTCCGCCTCCGCCTGCCGCCACGCCGCAATGAGGGCGTGATTGCCGGAGAGGAGCGCTTCCGGCACCGGCCATCCCTGGTATTCGGGAGGCCTGGTATAACTCGGTGGGCTCAGCAGACCCTCGTAGAACGAGTCTCCGCTGGCCGACTCATGATCTCCCAGGACGCCAGGGAGCAACCGCACTATCGCGTCCAGCACCACGATCGCCGCAGGCTCACCGCCCGAGAGGACAAAGTCACCGATCGACAGCTCTTCGGTCGCCAGGTGATCCGCCACCCGCTGGTCCACATCCTTGTAGTGGCCGCAGAGCAGTGTCAGCGACGAGCTCAACGACAGTCGCACCGCATCATCGTGGCTGAACGGCTTTCCCCGCGCCGACAACAACACGATGGGTCCCTGCCGGCAATCCGGGCCCAACGATTCCACCGCTTCAAAGAACGGCTCCGGACGGAGCACCATCCCCGAGCCGCCGCCGTACGGGTAGTCATCCACAGTCCGGTGCCGGTCATGGGTGAAGTCCCGTAACTGCACGAGACGGTAGTTCACCTTGCCGGCTGCCGCCGCCCGCCCCGGAATACTGGCGTTCAGGTAGGCGGTGAACACTTCGGGAAACAGGGTGATGATGTTGATCTGCATCGTCCTGTTCCGGTCAGTGGTCGATGGTCAATGGTCCATGGTCGATGGTCAATGGTCTCCGCAATTCGGACTATCGACTATCGACCATCGTCGACTATCGACTATCGACTATCTCACAACTCCACCAACCCCTCCGGCACCTCGACCACCAGCACCCGGCCCTCACGATTCACCTGCTTCACGAACTCGCGCTTGAACGGCAGCAGGAACTCGCGCTTGGGACCCTGTATCTCCAGCATCAGGCCGGCGGGCATTTCATAGAGTCCGGTCACCAGACCCAACGCCGAACCATCGCTCTTCCGGACCGCGAAGCCCTCCAGCTCATTGAGGTAGACCTCGCCCTCGGCCGGCTTCGCCAGGATGTCCTCCGGCGCCGCCAGAAACTGGCCTCTCCAGAGCTCCATCTCGTCCCGGGATTCCACACCGCGAAACTTGATGAGCCACTCGCGATGGTATGCCTTGCTCCGCTCTACTTCAACCGGCTCCCCCAGCATGGTTCCCGCGAGGTCCATCCGGCGCAGCGCGCGACCGGGCTGGAACACCGTGGCGGGATCGTCGGTCAGCGGGAAGACGGTGAATTCACCCTTCAGACCATGCGGTTTTCTGAGCCGCCCGACCACCAGGTGGCGCGGCTCCTCCGACATCGTCAAACCGCCACGCCGGCCTTGGTCAGGAGCGCCTTGACGGTGTCGGTCGGCGTTGCACCCTTGGCCAGCCAGGCCTTCGCCTGATCGCCATTGACCCGGACCTTCTCCGCGTCAGTGGTCGCCTTGGGATTATAGGTGCCGATCGTCGCGATGAACCGCCCGTCCCGCGGTGACTCGCGGTCGGCGATGACGATACGATAGAGCGGCACGCCCTTGCGGCCGACCCGGCGGAGTCTGATCCTCGTTGCCATGCTACCCCATCCTTGAATTGAATGCCGTCTGCCGTCTCACATCACTCCGGGAAACCCTTTGCCGAACGGCAACCGTACTCCGGGTTTGCCGGCCGACTTCATCAGCTTCGCCATCTGCTTGAACTGCGCCAGCAACTGATTCACTTCCTGCACCGTGCGGCCTGACCCCTTCGCGATCCGGAGCCGCCGCGATCCGTTGATGAGATCGGGATCGGCGCGTTCCTTCGGGGTCATGGACAGCACGATCGCCTCGACGTGGGTGAGGCGCTTGTCGTCCACCTGGGCCGCGCTGAGCGCCGCCATATTCACCCCGGGCAGCATCCCCAGCACGTTCTTGATCGGCCCCATCTTCTGCATCTGCCGCATCGCGGTCAGGAAATCCTGGAGATCCAGGCCCTTCCGCGAGGTGGCCTTCTTCGCGAGCCGCTCGGCTTCCTTCGCATCGACCGTGGCCTGGGCCTTCTCGACCAGGCTCAGGATGTCGCCCTGCTGAAGGATCCGCCCCGCCATCCGCTCGGGGTGGAAGGGCTCGAGCGCGTCGAGCTTTTCTCCAACGCCCACGAACTTGATGGGGGCCTTGGTCACTCCGTAGATCGAGAGTGCGGCACCACCCCGGGCGTCGCCGTCCATCTTGGTGAGGATCACACCGGTGATCCCCAGCGCTTCGTGGAAGCCGGTCGCGATGCGAACGGCGTCCTGGCCGGTCATACCGTCGGCGATGAGCAGGATCTCATGCGGCTTGACCGCCGCCTTGAGTGCCTTGAGCTCATCCATCATGTCGTTGTCGATCTGCAGGCGGCCGGCCGTATCCACCAGAACAGTCCGAGCCCGTGCCTTCCCTGCTTCCGCAATGCCCCGCTTCACGATCCCGGCCACGTCGGTCAC
>DATIOP010000526.1:0-2870 GCA_035472975.1 Gemmatimonadales bacterium | reverse complement strand
GTGATGACGGTGAGCCCATTGGGCAGCAGGCGGGCGGTCGAGGTTGCTCCCGATCGCAGCTGGATGCGATAGTGGGCGACTTTTTCCTGGACTCGCCTGAAGCGTGCACCCGTCCGCGCGATGCGCTGCCAGAAATCCCAGTCCTCGCATGTTCGGAGTGCAGGATCGAACCCGCCGGCCTTGGCCGTCAGCTCCCGGCGGAAGAGGCAGGCATTGATGGGGAAAGCGCAAATCTCGGCGAACCGAAGAAAGAGATCGGTGGTGGAAGGCGCAAATTCGGTTTCCATCACCCGGCCGTCACGCGCCACCCGAGCCCATCCCCCATGCACCGCGTCAACAGTGCCGGACAACGTCGCATCGCCGAGTTGTTGCAGAGCCCTCGGCAGTAGCCAGTCATCGGCATCGAGAAACAGAAGCCAATGATGGCGAGACGCGGCCATGCCCCGGTTCCGCGCGGGTCCCGGCCCGTACTGCTGCTGGCGCAGCAGCCGGACCCTCGAGTCGCGCGCGGCGTAGTCCTGAACGATGGTGGCGGTGGTATCGTCGGAGCCGTCATCGACCACAATCGCTTCCCACCCGCGGTGGGTTTGCTTCGACAGGGATTCGAGGGTCTCCCGAATCGTTCCCGCGGCATTGTGGGCCGCGATGATCACGGACACTTCTGGCCGCAAAGGCGCCGGAGCGGGCTTCACCAGACTTGGGGCCCCGGGGTTGCCCGAGGCGGCACTCGTCGTCATGACGGCGAGAAGCGCATGAGGCAGCTCCTCGGCGAGCGCCGGACGCAAATGCTCACCTCGGAAGGGTTCGGTGCCAAGTTTTGGGGCCAGCGTCCCGACCACGAGCGGCCCAAGCCGGACGCGGACGGCGTGCGGTCTGGTCTGCTCGACGAGTTGCTCCGCCTCTTTCAAGCCGAGAGCCAGATCGACTTCGAAGAGATGCGCGGACGGCAGGATGGGCGACTCGCACTTCGCCTCGAGCGTCCGGAGTCCGCGCCGGCTGCGCACCCCGTCGCGGACCCCGACCCAGTACCAGCCGTACATCACGCCGGCTTGCGCCTTCCGCCAGGTGCCCCGCAGATGCAGCCGTTCCAGAAGCGGAAGCGTAGCGGCGAGCCCGCGAACCATCAGGCGCGCGATCCATGGTGCCATGAGCGCCGCCCGACGGAGAATTCCCAGCGGATTCCAGATCGGCGCTTCGGGCCACGAAATTCGCAGCTCCGGCCAGACCTCGGGATGCAGCCGCGCCAGCCGCACATCCGCCTCTCCCTCGGCGCGCTTGCGGCGAATGAGACGATGGTAATCGCGCAGCTCGTGATGCACGCCTCCAGCGCCCGGCGCGAACAACACCCGCGCCCCCGCCCTGATCAGCCGAATCCCCAGCTCGGAATCCTCCCGGCACGAGAAGCTGACGTCGAAGCCGCCTATAGAACGAAACAAGTCCGCGGGGATCGAGAGGTCGCCGCTGAAGATTTCCGTGAAACTGAAGCGGTGCCCCGGCCTCTCCATGCTGGCCAGCTGACCTTCCCACCAGGCCCACGCCCCGATCGTATCGAGATTCGAATCCGGAGTGCGGACCGGAACCGCCGGGCCGATCGCCACCGCCGGGACACCCGCCTCCGCGTGGGCCCGATGATGTTCCGCCAGGATGGCCGGTAGCGGCTCGATGTCGTCATCGAGGAATACCAGCAGATCGCCGATCGCGTGTGTTGCCCCAAGGTTGCGAGCCGGACCGGCTCCACGCCCGGGGTCTTGTTCCAGGACCTGAAGGGAGAACGGCCACGTAAGGGTACGGACCACGGCAGCAGTGTCGTCAGTGCAGCCATCCGCAATCACCAACACTTCGAAGCGGCGGGCCGGAAAGGAGCCGCCCTGCAACGCGTGAAGGAGACGAAGCAGGGATGCGGGACGGTTGTGGGTGGGGATGATGACGCTGATGTCAGGGCGAGAGCCGTGCGGAGTCATCCCACCTCCCTGCCCCGCCGGGCAAGCGCGCGCCGCGAGGTGAGATACGCCCGCGGACCCGCGGCGCAGCCCCGAAGCTCAGCGAGCACCAGATCGAGCGGTACATGCCCCGGTCGCCGCAAGAGTGCGCGGAACAGGGTCGGGATCTGCTCCCGCATCCACCCCAACGCGAGCAACACCGCCCTCGGCTCGCGATTGCGAAGCAGATGCCCCGTCAGATGGGAGTAGACGCCGACTCCGTAGCCGTAGATCGTGTCGCGCAGTCCCTCCCATTCCCGACGGTGCCGATGCCGGTTCAGCGCCGCCGGCTCGTACACGATCGAATACCCGGCCATCAGAATGCGGGTGAACATGTCGTGATCACCGCCGGAGCGGGTCGGAGTACCGGCGTCGAGCGCTTCATCGAAGCGACCAACCAACTCCATCGTCTCACGCCGGAGTGCCATGTTCACCCCGGCGCCGATCCGGCCAACCAGGAACGGATTGTGACTGGTTCCGTGATACACTGTCCGGGTGAACCCCCGGCCAAATCCGTTGGTCCGCTCGAACCATTCCTGCGCCGGTGTCTCCAGCTCGAGCGGCATCGTCAGACCGGTCACCGCGAGGATCCGGCGGTCGTCGAACCTTCGAGTGAGGTGGTACAGCCAGTCGGGATCCGGTTCCGCATCGTCATCGGTGAACGCGACGATCGGATGCTGCGCGTCGCGCATCGCCCGGTTGCGGGCGATATCGAGGCCGGGCCGTTCAACCCTCAGGTAGCGCGCCTGGGGGAATTGTGCGACGACCTGCCGCGTCTCATCGCTCCGAGACGCGCTGTCTACGACCAGGATCTCCTGACCCTGATCTCTCAACCTGGAAAGTGCGACGAGACAGTTCCTCAGATCGCCGGGCCGATCGCGAGTACAAACC
>DATIOP010000525.1:0-17256 GCA_035472975.1 Gemmatimonadales bacterium | reverse complement strand
GGGTTTCCGCCAAGCTCGGTGCCGCGGCACTAAAGGCCGGCGAAATCCGGGAGGCTGCCGAGGCGTATCGTCAGCTTGCTTCGCAGGATCGTTCGCGGGCGGACGAAGCTGCGACCGGGCTCGAGCTGGTTGCCAAGGCTGCGGAACGGGCAGGTGATGGATCGGGATTACAACTCGCGGTGGTGACCCTGCGCGGTGTAGCCCCGAATCGGGTTATGGCACGCTACACCCTGGGACTGACGCGAAGCGGCAAGCTTTCGCCGGAGGAGACGGTGGCGATGGCGCCGGCTGCCCTGGCCTCGGCTCCCGACGCCGCGACCGCCGACTCGATCCTGCTGCTCTACGCCGGTGCATCTCGCGAGACCACGGCCTGCGAGGCCGCCGCGGGAGCGTACGAGACCGTCCTTCGACGCACCCGGGACCCGGCGACCCGCACGCGCGCCTCGAGCGGCTATGGGCTCTGCGCTATCCAGCTGGGTCAGGAAGCCTTGACGGTAGATCAGGCGGAGGTCGCAGCCAGGTGGTTCGGCAAGGCGGCAGGGTTCAGCAGCGGCTCCATGACCGGCCGCAGGGCGCTGGTTGGCCTGGGCGACGCGCGTATCAAACTCGGTGACATTCTCGGTGCGGCGATCGCCTATCAGGATGCGATCGACTCCGAGTCGGACTCTATCAGCATCATGGCCCGGCAGCGTCTGACCGCTCTCGGCAATGCTGCCAACGCCAATTGAATTTACGCCTCATGCGCCAGTCGTTGACGATCGCTCTCGCGATGTTGGCTGTTACAGCCTGCGGGGGCCGTAAGTCGGAGCCCATCGGAGCCCCGAGCCCTGTTGCCGTTGGGGCGTCGCCGGAAGAAGTGTCGAAGCTTTGGCAAGACGCCCTGAATGACTATTCGCGCGGTAAATGGGGCGACGCGGCAGAAAAGCTGGAACGGCTCGCTCTGGAGATCCCGCCCGGAGACAGTCTGGCCGTCGAAGCCCGATTCCGCCTGGCCGAATGCTACTACGCGCAGAAGAGCCAGCTTCAGGCAACCCGGGAATTCCGCCGGGTTTCGGATGACACCCCGAACAACCCGCTTGCTCCGGAGGCGTTACTCCGCGCCGGCGACGCCTTCGCCGATCTCTGGCGCCGGCCCGAGCTGGATCCCTCCTATGGCCAGAGTGCGCTGGCGACATATCAGGAATTGATCAATCGGTATCCCAACACTCCCCCAGCCTTGAAGGCCAAGCAACGGATAGCCGATCTGGAGGAAAGCTTCGCCACGAAGGAGTACAAGTCGGCGATGTTCTATCTTCGGCTCAAGGCCTACGACTCGGCGATTCTTTACCTGCGCGACCTCGTCGCAACCTATCCCCGGACTTCCGTGATTCCCGAGGCGCTGATCAAGCTGATCGAGGTCTACAACAAGCTCGGGTATCGCGAGGACGCCGGTGAGACTTGCGGCTATCTCCGCCGCTTCCACCCCGGGACTCCACGAACGGATGAGGTGTGTCCCGTCGCGCAATGATCGGCCTGTTCGGCGGCTCCTTCGACCCCATTCATCACGGGCACCTGATCGTCGCCCAGGCCGTACTCGAGGCGCTCGATCTCGAAGAGATGCGCTTCGTTCCCGCCTTCCAACAACCCTTCAAACAAGGCCGGCACGGTGCTCCACCGGAGGTGAGAGCCCGGATGGTCTCCCTGGCCATCGAGGGGCAACCCCGCTTCCGGCTGGAAACCGCTGAACTGGATCGGGGTGGGCCTTCCTACACCGTGGATACCCTTCGGGCGCTGCAGGCTCGAGAGCCAGGGAAGCGCTTTGCCCTGCTGGTCGGGGCAGATGCAGCCCGGGAGCTGGACCAGTGGCGGGAAGGATCGCTGATTCCGACTCTGGCCCAGGTTGTCGATTTCGCCCGGCCAGGAGTGGACTTGCCGGAGATCCCTGCGGGAGCTCAGGTGGTGCGGGTTCCGAGGCTCGATATTTCGGCTACCGAGATCCGCCGGCGGGTGGCCCGAAACCAGCCCATCCGATATTGGGTCCCGGACCCGGTGGCAGCCTGTATCTTGGCGCAGGGATTATATTTGAAGGATGCTTAAGAAACTCGCTACAGCGGTCTTCGGTACCCGATACGACCGGGACGTCAAGAAGATCCGGCCGATCGTTGAGGCCATCAAACGCCATGAGGCGCAGCTCGGCAGCTTGTCGGAGGACGAGTTGCGGGCCCAGACCCCGAAGTTCCGCAGTCAGCTCGCCGAGCGGGTCGCCCCGATCAAGAACGAGCTGGATCAGGTCCGGCAGCAACGCCACGACTGTGCCGATCCCGAAGAGCGGGACAAGCTCGAGGATCGCTATCACCAGCTCGAAATCCGATACAAGAAAGAGCTGAAGACGGGTCTCGACGACCTGCTCCCCGAGGCCTTCGCCACCGTGCGGGAAGCGACCCGTCGGCTCTTAGGCACCAAGGTCATGGTGACGGGTCATGAGCTGACCTGGGACATGGTGCCGTACGACGTCCAGCTGATCGGTGGTATCGTCCTCCACCAGGGCAAGATCGCCGAAATGGCGACCGGTGAAGGCAAGACGCTGGTGGCGACTCTCCCGCTCTATCTCAACGCGTTGGCGGGACGCGGGGCGCACCTGGTCACGGTGAACAACTACCTGGCCCGCCGCGACTCGCAGTGGATGGGGCATGTCTTCAAGTACCTGGGCCTCACCGTCGCGTGCCTGGACGACACCGAACCGTCTTCTCTCGAGCGCCGGGCGGCCTATCAGGCCGACATCACCTACGGCACCAATAACGAGTTCGGCTTCGACTACCTCCGCGACAACATGGTGTTCGGCCTGGACCACCGGGTCCAGCGGGAGCACGCCTATGCCATCATCGACGAGGTGGACTCCATCCTCATCGATGAAGCCCGGACTCCTCTGATCATCTCGGGCCCCGTAGGGAACGAGAAGGACGAGAAGTACGGCGAGTTCAACCGCCAGGTTGCCGAGCTGGTCCGCAAACAGTCAGGGGTGGTCAGCAACCTCCTGGCCGAGGCGGAGCGGCTGCTGGAAGACCCCAAACAGCAGAATGACGCCGCGATCAAGCTCTATCTGGCGCGGCTCGGCACGCCGAAGAACAAGAAGCTGCTCAAGATGCTCAACGAGACGGGCATCAAGCAGGCGGTGCAGCGGGTGGAGCTGGATCACATCGCTGACCGCAAGCTGCCCACCAAGCAGCAGAGCATGCGGGACCTGGAAGACGCCCTGTATTTCGTCCTCGACGAGAAGGGCCATGCGGTGCACCTGACCGATCAGGGCGCCACCGCGATGTCGCCCAATGATCCGGGTCTCTTCCTCGTCCCGGACATCTCGGAGGAAATTCATCAGGTCGACCACGATCCAGCTTTGTCTCCGGCCGAACGGGTAGCAAAGCGCCGGCAAGTCGAATCCGATTACGCGCTGAAGAGCGAGAAGCTGCACATCATCCACAAGCTGCTTCAGGCGCACGCGCTTTACGAGAAGGAGGTGGATTACCTGGTCCAGGACGGCCAGGTGTTGATCGTCGACGAGTTCACCGGGCGCATCATGGCAGGCCGCCGCTGGGCGGACGGGCTGCACCAGGCGGTCGAAGCGAAGGAGAACGTGCAGGTGAA
This sequence comes from Gemmatimonadales bacterium, assembly GCA_035472975.1. Taxonomy (GTDB): domain Bacteria; phylum Gemmatimonadota; class Gemmatimonadetes; order Gemmatimonadales; family GWC2-71-9; genus DATBGE01. Next base: position 13,635 of record DATIOP010000525.1, on the reverse strand, counting down.
GGGCGAGACCCAGACGCTCGCCACCATCACGATTCAGAACTACTTCCGGATGTACGACAAGCTGTCCGGCATGACCGGTACGGCCGAGACGGAAGAGACCGAGTTCTTCACCATCTATGGGCTCGAGGTCTCCGTCATCCCGACCAACAAGCCGGTGCGGCGGGACGACGAGCAGGACCACATCTACAAGACCCGTCGCGAGAAGAACAATTCGATCATCGACGAGGTCGAACGGTTGCACAATCTCGGAATACCCGTCCTGATCGGTACCGTGACGGTGGAGGTATCCGAAACGCTCTCCCGCCAGCTCAAGCGGCGCGGCCTCAAGCACGAGGTGCTGAACGCCAAGTACCACCAGCGGGAAGCCGAGATCGTGGCCGGCGCGGGCCAGAAGGGTGCCATCACGATCGCCACCAACATGGCCGGCCGCGGCACCGACATTAAGCTGGGCGCCGACCTGGACCTCACCACCAGTCCCGCCGGCCTGCAGATCATCGGCACCGAACGCCACGAGTCCCGCCGTATCGACCGTCAGCTGAGAGGCCGCTCGGGTCGTCAGGGCGATCCTGGCCGCTCGATCTTCTTCCTCTCGCTGGAAGACGACCTGATGCGGTTGTTTGGCTCCGATCGCATCGCGCGGTGGATGGACAAGGGCGGGGCAGAGGAGGGAGAGGTCATCTCCCATCCCTGGGTTACCGGCGCCATCGGCCAGGCCCAGAAACGGGTGGAGCTGCAGAACTTCCAGGCCCGGAAACGGCTGCTCGAGTACGACGACGTCATGAACCAGCAGCGGGAGGTCGTCTATTCCCTGAGGTTGTTCGCGCTGGAGCGGGGAGAGCAGATCAAGGCCGAAGCGACCCGCATGGTTGATGGTGCCGTGGAGCGGGTGGTCACCACCATGCTGGCGGATGCGAAGAGTCCCCAGGAGTTCGATCGGTCCGGGGTGCAGTCCGCACTCACCATGCAGTTCCTGGTTTCGGCCGATGACCTGGTCGATCCAGCGAAGGCGCCGGACCTCAACGGTATGGTTGCGGCCGCCCGAGCCGAAGCGCATCGCACGCTGACCCGGAAAGTCGAATACCTGACCGAGTTCGGGAAGAGTATCGGGCAGCCCGATGTGGACATGCAGGTGCTCTCGGCGGTCATGCTGAGAGTCCTCGACGAAAAGTGGAAGGACCACCTGTATGATCTGGATCAGCTGCGCAACGCGATCCAGTATCGGGCCTACGGCCAGAAGGATCCGCTCGTCGAGTACAAGAAGGAAGCGTTCGAGATGTTCGAGGACCTGATGCGGGACGTGCAGGCGACGTTCACCGAGCAGTTCCTCAAGATCCAGGTGTCGGCCGAGGCGCCGCGGCCCGCTGCGCCGCCGCCGGGAGCGTTTGGCGGTCGCCGGCCTGCTCCGCCCTCTCAACCGTCTCAGCCGTCGAAGCCTGAGCCGGTGAGCGGAGCCGATGAGCTCTTCGCGCCTGCGGCAAGGGCGGAGGCGGCGCCGACCCCGACTCGCGGTGCCCCAGCGGCACTGTCAACCAATCTTGGGCCAATGCGTGCCTCCACCGGAGTCGTTCCTGAGGTTGGCCGGAACGATCCCTGTCCCTGCGGGTCGGGCAAGAAGTACAAGAAGTGTCACGGGGCGGGACGCTAAGAAATTGCAGATTGAAGATTTCAGATTGAAGATTGAAACAGCAGATTAGTGATCAGTGACGATGAGGGCTGACAGGTTGTCCTGCTGTCAGCCTTAAGCTTTTCTGGTCGTCGTTGCGTTTTCTTGAGGCCCGTCTCGCGGCGTCTCCGCTCTAGCTTCCTGCGGTGTCAGACACCGCCATTCACCAATCAAGCGAACTCCCCCGCGAGCGCCTCTGGTCGCTCGGTGCCGGCGTGCTGACCTCGGCCGAGCTTCTTGCCATCCTCCTCGGAACCGGAGGGCCTGGAGTTGGTGCACTCGAGGTATCCGGCCGGTTGCTCGAGGTGAGCGGCGGATCCTTGCGCCGCCTGGCGGCAAGGCCGCCGGCCGAGTTGCAGCAGGCCGCGGGCGTCGGTCCCGCCAAGGCCGCACGCCTCCTCGCCGCCTTCGAAATTGCCAGCCGCCTCATGGCGGAGTCCCGTCCGGCGGCACTCCGGATCCGGGAACCCGAGGACGTCGTCCGCATGCTGGCTGCCCGGCTGCGCGACCTTCCGGTAGAAGAGTTCCATCTGCTGGCCCTCGACAGCCAGAGCCGTGTGCTCCGCGATGTCCTCGTTACCAGAGGGCTCCTCAACAGTTCGCTGGTGCATCCCCGGGAGGTGTTCCGCGCCGCGATCGCCGAGGCCGCCGCAGGCATCATCGTGGTGCACAACCATCCGAGTGGAGATCCCACGCCTTCCCCCGAAGACCGTTCGGTCACCAGACAACTGGTCGAGGCCGGCCGATTACTCGACCTTCCACTGTATGATCACGTGATTCTGGCGGGCGACCGGTTCTTCAGCTTTGCGTCAGGAGGCTTACTGTAGCAGCGGTTGTCCAAGGTCTTCATTGCTCAGCTCCCGTGACGTCGTAACCATAGGTCTCAACAGGGCATTGTCCCCGATCCGTCCCGCCCCCTTGCGTGATCCCCTCTGAGGGTGTGGATTAGGAATAAGGACACTATACCCCGGCCATTTGTCCGGGGCCGGTTGGGGTTTTCCCTGACCGGAGCTTTGCCTTTGAGGATGGTATGACCGGTACCCTGCCTGACATTGCCCCCGACTTCCGTGCCCTGCTGGAGCGGCACGCCGACCGGCTCGATCTGGAGCAGATCGACCGGGCGCTGCGCTTCAGTGCGTCAGCGCACCGGGGTCAGAAGCGGGTGTCGGGCGAGGACTTCATTCAGCACTCGATCGCCGTCGCCAAGACTCTGGTGGAACAGCTCCTCGACACCACTTCCATCTGCGCGGCGCTGTTGCACGACGTGGTCGAAGACGCGGACGTCCGTGCCGAAGACATCGCCCGGGAATTCGGTCCCGAAGTGTCGGGGCTGGTGGACGGCCTCACCAAGATCTCCAGCCTGACCTTCCGCTCCTCGGCGGAGCAGCAGGTGGAGAACTACCGCAAGCTGTTGCTGTCGATCGCCAAGGACGCGCGGGTCATCATCATCAAGCTGGCCGACCGTCTCCACAACATGCGGACGCTCGATCCGCTGCCGCCCGAGAAGCGGGTGCGGATCGCCACCGAAACGCGCGAGATCTACGCCCCGCTGGCCCACCGGTTTGGTATGGCCGGCATCAAGGCCGAGCTGGAGGATCTGGCTTTCAAGTACCTGGAGCCGGAGGACTACCGGACCCTGGTGCAGCAGGTCGCCGCCAAGAAGGCCGCTCGGGAGCAGCTCATCCTCAAACTCAAGACGCCGCTCGAGTACGAGCTCAAGCGCGCGGGCATCGAGTGGTTCGAGGTCACCGGGCGGCCCAAGCACCTGTGGTCCATCTATCAGAAGATGAAGAAGCGGGGCAAGCCGTTCGACGAGATCTACGACCTGATGGCAATCCGGGTGATGGTCCGCACCGTCCCCGAGTGCTACCACGTGCTGGGGATCATCCATCACAACTGGACCCCGATCCAGGAGCGGATCAAGGATTACATCGCGAGTCCCAAGACCAACGCGTACCAGTCGCTCCACACCACCATCTTCGGGCCCGGCGGTCAGCTGTTCGAGGTTCAGATCCGGACCCAGGAGATGCACCGCACGGCAGAGTTCGGTATCGCGGCCCACTGGCTCTACAAGACCGACGGGCGCCGCAACGAGCTGGACCAGCAGCTCCACTGGTTCCGCCAGCTGATCGAGCTGCAGCAGGATGCCCACACTCCGGAAGAGTTCCTCGAGTTCCTGAAGATCGACCTGTACCAGGACGAGATCTTCGTCTTCACCCCGCAGGGCGACGTGAAGCAGCTCCCCAAGGGGGCGACACCGATCGATTTCGCCTTCATGGTGCACACCGAAGTCGGCGTCCACTGCCAGGGCGCCAAGGTCAACGGTCGCATTGCGCCCTTGCACCGGGAGCTGCGCAACGGCGACACCATCGAGATCCTGACCAGCCCCAACGCCAAGCCAAGCAGCGACTGGCTCTCCCATGTCCGGACCGCGCGAGCGCGGCACAAGATCAAGGCCTGGATCCGCCACCAGGAAGAGGAGGAGAGTGTGGTGCTGGGCCGCGAACAGATCGCGCGTGAGCTGAAGCGCCGGCGCCTTTCGGCGCCGGAATCGGAACAGTTGCGGAAGGCGGCCGAGTCGCTCGGCCTTGCCGATGGGCGGGGGCTGGAGATCGCCGTCGGCCGGGGCGATGTCACCATCGTGCAGGCGCTGCGCGCGCTGCATCCCGACGCCTCGGCGGAGGATTTTCAGGAAGTGAAGCCCAGCGTCATCGGGCGGGTGATCAACCGGATCCGGCTCGGATCCGGCATCAAGATTCAGGGCCTGAGCGGTCTCATGGTGCGCTACGCGCAATGCTGCCAGCCGGTGCCGGGCGACGCCGTTGTCGGCTACGTGACGCAGGGGCGCGGCATCTCCATCCACCGCGCCGACTGCCCCAACCTGCTCATGTTGAGTGGGGAGGGGCGGCGGGTCGAAATCGACTGGCGGGAAGTTCAGGGAGAAGCGTTCGCCGTGCGGCTGGGCGTGAGCGGCGAAGACCGTCGCGGGCTCTATGCCGACATCATGGAAGCCATCAGCCAGTCGGGCACCAACATCAAGGCCGCCGATCTCAGCACCAAGGACGGCTCGGTCTTCGGTTCGGTCTTTGTCGAGGTGGACAACCGCACTCACCTGGCGAAGGTGATCAAGGCGATTCGGAAGGTGAAGGGCGTTACGGATGTGGAACGGCGGGAGGCGCCTCCGACTCATCCTTGACCCGGCCGAGGCGGGCGACTCGCGTGACCGCTTCCTCGAGCGTCTTGAGATCCACCGGCTTGAGCAGGATCCGATCGTTCGGAATTTGCAGTCGCCCCGCCGCAGATAGCTCCGACAGGTCTCCCGACAGGAACACCAATCTTCGCGCGAGGTCAGGGCGCGTCGCTTCGAGAGCGGAATACATCTCCATCCCGTCCATCCGGGGCATGCGAAGATCGGCCACAATTACGTCCACGCCCGAGACCTGCAGCGCGGCCAGCGCGGCCTTCCCATCTCCCGCCTCGGTAACATCGGCTCCTCTCCTTCTCAAGTACTTCCCGAGGGGGCGGCGCAAGGCCTCTTCGTCGTCAACCAGGAGCACGCGCAATCCGCTGAGTGGAGTCTGACCCGGAATCGGCGTAGGTGCTGGCGGCCGTGGCGGCAGTGGATACTCGGCGCTGATCGCGATCGGCAAGGAGAGGACGAAGCGAGCACCGCCTCCCGGGGTCGCCATCACGGCGAGGTCGCCTCCGGCCTCACGGGCAATCTGGCGGGACAGGTACAGTCCCAATCCGGTGCCTTGCCTGCCTTTCGTCGACACGAAAGGACGGAAGATCCGCCCCCGCAATTCCTCGGGAATTCCCCGCCCATTGTCCTGCACTGCCAGGAAGACCTGCTCTCCGTCGGTTGAGGTGTCCACCTGCAGACGTCTGGGAGGATCTACGTGCCCCAGGGCATGAATCGCATTGCTCAGGAGGTTGACCAGAACTTGTTCGAGTCGCGTCGGATCCCCTCGGGCGGCGGGCAGCCCGGGGTCGAGGTCGCCCTCGAGGTTGATTTCTTCCACTCCGAATTGATACGCCACCAGATCGATGGCATCGCGCGCCACCGAGTTAAGATCCGCCGTCGCCTTGGGACGTTCGTCCATCCTCACGAAGCGCAGTAGACCCGACAGCAGCTTACCCGCCCGCCGCGCCTGGCGGCTGATTTGTACCAGCTCGTCGCGCTGCTCGTCGGTAACATCTCCCACACTGAGCCGAGCCTGCGACATGGCTACTACGGCCATGAGCGGGTTGTTCACTTCGTGGGCGACGCCCGCGATCAATTGTCCCGCTGCCATGAACCGGCCCTGCTCCTCCGCGCGATCTCGCAGCACCCGGGTCATGTCGTTGAAATGCGCTTTGAGCTGTCCCACCTCGTCGTCACGCAACACCGCCAGCTCCACGTGGAGATCCCCTTCGGCGACCCGGGCCAGGCCCTGCTCCAACTCCGCCAGTGGCTTTGCCACAAGGCGCGAGGCGACCAGCAGCCCCAGCGGGATCAGAACCATGCCGGCGAGCATCCAGACTGTCACCGCCCGCACTGCGTTCGTGGTCGTGAGGGAGAGCTGACGCTCCTCCTCAATCAGGATGGGAAGCGCGTCCCGTCGCGACTGGGTCAGTCTGCCTTGGACCTCGGCGAGCAGGGAGTCAACCACGACATGGCGCTGGCGGGCCTCGTCGAATCGCCCCAGCTCGAGCAGTCCAGAGACTTCGAGCAACATGGTTCCCAGCCGCGCCACATCTTCATCAGTCTGGGCCAGCTGGGTGCGAAACTCCGGAGGCAAAGCGGCGAACGACGCCGCGGCGGCAGTCCCTCCGTTACGAGTGGCACTGGCACGAATCACCGCGGAGGTCTCCGCGGGAACCGGCCGTCCCGCCAGGGCCAGTCTCCAGGTATCCGTGGTGGTGTTTTCCAATCCTTGTACCCGGTCGGTCAGGTCCCCGAAGAGATAGTCGAGGGGCTGAACCGATCTTCCCAGGTTCCGGGCTCGCGCTGTAACCGTGTACGACAGGTACATGGTGATCGCGGCCGCATACAGCATGAGGCCAATGACGAACAACAGTAGGATGGTGCGGAGGCTGAGCGCCGCGCGGCCGCGACGGATGGAAGCGGAGGCGGTCATTGCCAGTTAACCGGCTCAAGCTCGCCGTGCCGGACCCGGGCGATGATCACCGAGGACATCTGGTGCGAACCAAATGCGATGGGACCCGTTACCCCCGGATATGGAGGGCGGCTGATGCCCAGCGCATCCAGGTACTGGCGAATCATCTCCCGCCGGGTACCGACGTTGCTGGCGGCAGTGGCGAGCAACATGATTGCGTCGTAGACCAGCGCGTCTCCCGCCTCGGGTGTTTTGCCGGTCATGGCCTGGTACCGCTGGGTGAACCTCCGTCCCGCCTCCGTGCTTCCCGGCGGAATCCAGAAGGTGGCGACGTAGATGGAATCCGTGGCGTTTCCGGCTGCCTGATTCAACTGCAAGAGGCTGGTTGCGGCATCACCGGCCAGGATTCTCAGCCCAGGCTGAAGCCGTTCGGCAATCCGCGCGATCGTCCCTGTCTGACCTGCGGGACAGAGCGAGAGGATCAGATCGGGTGGTGTCCGCTTAAGAGAGGAGCCCAAGAGCACCTCCAGGTCGGCGCCCCCGACGACCGGCACGTTGTCCACCACGCGCACGCCGTTCTCCCGCAGTTTGCGCATCGCGGCAGCCCGAAGACCCATTCCGTACTCGTCCGGGACGTAGAACAGCGCCACTCGCCGGGCGCGCAGGTATTCGGCCGCGAATCGGCCGAGGACCGCGCCTTCCACCGAATCACTCGCCGCGAGGGTAAACGTCCACGGTCCCACATCGTGCAACAGATGGGTGGTCGCGGTGGGCACCAGTTGCACCACCTCGGCTCGATTGTAAACTGGCGCTGCGGCCAGCGAGCCGCGACTCCCGAGATGCCCAACCAGCGCGAACAATCCCGGGGTTTCCACCAGCCGCTCGGCCCGGTTGGACTCATTATCAACCCGTTCTCCTCCCCCGGCGGGGCTCTCGGTATCCACCACGATTCGAATATCCTGGCCCCGCTCCGGAGTCAGGCTTTGAACGTCCTCCTTTGCCATCTCCACGACGGGCGCTATCCCCGTGACCACGACGAGGACCGGTGTCGGGCGGCGAGTTCCATTGTGGCAGCCGGGCAGGAGCAGCCCCGCGCTCAATGCGCACCACCACAGTACCGCCCCTCGCGCCGCTCGGAACGAAGCTGGCAGAGAAATACCTCGGCTGGTTGTGGTCGATTCTGGCTCGGTGCTACACCGCTGAGCGTAGTTACGCCGCGGGTCAGGGCGCAAGCGCCAGATTGACGCCCGCCGCCTCAGGCCTATGCTTAGACCCTCATTTTACCTTGCGGAAAGAACTCAATGTCCAGCAGCTGGCTGCTCAAGACCGAGCCGACGACCTACTCCTACGACCAGTTGGAGAAAGAAGGCCGGACCACCTGGGACGGAGTGCGGAACAACCTCGCGCTGGCCCATCTTCGGACCATGAAAGCGGGAGATCGCGTACTGATCTACCACACCGGAGCCGAAAAGGCGGTGATCGGGCTCGCGAAAGTGGCCAAGGCGGCGTATCCCGACCCGAAGCAGGACGATCCGAAGCATGTGGTCGTCGATGTGATACCCGAGGGCCGCCTGGAACGCCCGGTGACACTCGCGGAGGTCAAGGCCGAGGCCTCGCTCAAGGATCTCGCCCTCGTGCGGATGGGTCGGCTCTCGGTAATGCCGGTGACTCCCGCTCAATGGAAACGATTGCTGGAGATGGGTGGCTTGCCCGGCGGAGGGAAGTAGTCCGTACCGAAGATCCACCGAAGACGGTATATTTCTCCCCATGCCGAGTCCTACCTTCAAGGTCATAGCTCCCTTCGAGCCGGCGGGAGATCAGCCGAAAGCCATCAAGAGTTTGAGCGAGGGTCTGCACCGGGGAGACCGGTATCAGACGCTGCTTGGTGTCACGGGGTCGGGCAAGACGATGACCCTGGCCCACGTGCTCGCGAACTACGGCCGTCCTACGCTGGTCCTCTCTCATAACAAGACCCTCGCGGCCCAGCTGTACGGTGAACTCCGCCAGTTCCTGCCCAACAATGCGGTGGAGTACTTCGTCTCCTACTACGACTACTACCAGCCCGAGGCGTACGTCCCTCAGACCGATGTGTACATCGAGAAGGATGCTTCGATCAACGCGGATCTCGAGAGCCTGCGGCTCCGGGCGACATCGAGCCTGATGGAGCGGGACGACGTCGTGATCGTGGCGACCGTGAGTGCGATCTACGGCCTGGGCGATCCGATCGAGTATCGCAAACTCATGATGAGTGCCAAGGTGGGGGAGGCGATGGGACGGGACGGCCTCCTCGCCGACCTGGTTCGGATCCAGTACCAGCGGAACGACGTCTCCTTCGAGCAGGGAACCTTCCGGGTCCGGGGAGACACGGTCGAGATCTTCCCGGCCTATTCCGAGCAGGCCCTCCGGGTCGAGTTCTGGGGAGACGTGATAGAGCGGATCACCAAGGTCCACCCCATCACCGGCGAGCCCCTCACGACCCTCGACCGCTGCGCCGTTTACCCTGCGACTCACTTCGTCACTGAACGCTCGACCATCGAACGCGCGGTGAAGGCGATTCGGGCGGAGCTTTCGGAGCGGTTGGCGGTACTGCGAGGAGCCGGGAAGCTGCTCGAAGCGCAGCGGCTGGAATCACGCACGACCTTCGATGTCGAGATGATGCTGGAGGTCGGCACCTGTGCCGGGATCGAGAACTACTCGCGCCACCTGACGGGACGCAGGGAAGGGGACCGTCCCGCGTGTCTCCTGGACTATTTCCCACCCGAGTTCCTCGTCGTGGTGGACGAGTCGCACGTCTCGCTGCCCCAGATCGGCGGCATGTACAACGGCGACCGGGCCCGAAAGCAAACGCTGGTCGAGTACGGCTTCCGTCTACCTTCGGCTCTCGACAACCGGCCGCAGACATTCGACGAATTCATGACCCTCGTGCCCCAGATGATCTCGCTCTCGGCAACTCCGGGTGAGTACGAGGTGGGCCTTTCCGGTGGAGTGGCCGTAGAGCAGATCATTCGGCCCACTGGATTGGTGGATCCCGAGGTGGAAGTCCGGCCGGTGAAGGGCCAGGTAGACGACCTTCTGGCCGAAATCCGAAAGCGGGTCGAGGCGCAGGAGCGGGTCCTGGTCACCACGCTGACCAAGCGGATGTCGGAGGACCTCACCGACTACCTGCAGCAGACCGGAGTCCGGGTTCGCTATCTCCATTCCGACATCGATGCGATCGAGCGGATGGAAATCCTTCGAGGACTTCGACTGGGGGACTTCGACGTCCTGGTCGGAATCAACTTGCTGCGGGAGGGCCTCGACCTGCCGGAGGTGTCCCTGGTCGCGATTCTGGATGCCGACCAGGAGGGATTTCTCCGTTCCGACCGCGCCCTGATTCAGACCGTCGGCCGTGCAGCGCGCAATATCAATGGTCGCGGAATTCTCTACGCCGACCGGATGACCGGCTCCATGCAGCGTGCGCTGGCCGAAATGAGCCGCCGGCGCGGTCTGCAACTGGACCACAACCGCGCCCATGGCATCACACCGCGCTCGATCGTGAAGTCCATGGAGCAGGTCCGGCTTACGACTCGAGTGGCGGACGCGCGTACCGAGAAGCCGGCGCCCCGAACCGAGTCTCTCGCCGTTGCCGACCTCCACGATCCCGTCAAGCGCGCCCAGGCTATCGCGGCACTCGAGAGACAGATGAAAGAAGCGGCCGCCAACCTCGAGTTTGAGATCGCCGCGGTCCTTCGCGATCAGCTCAACGACCTGCGCGCGGTCGACGCCCCCGATGTCCAGCGCGCGGGCTTCTCCGGACAGACCGCGCCGCGGATGCGGAGGCCCGGTGCCACCGCCCGCCGCCGCCGCGCCTGATGCAGGAACTGACCGAGTCAGACCTCAACGCCGAGGGGGAGGAGCTGGGCCGCAGTCTTCCATCGGGAGCGGTGCTCTCGTTTGAGGGAGACCTCGGTGCGGGCAAGACCACCTTCATTCGCGCCATCGCACGCGGGCTGGGCGTTACCCTTCCCGCCACCAGTCCCTCGTATGCGCTCGTGCACCGCTACGAGGGCCGTCGCGGACCCGTCTACCATCTCGATTGCTACCGGCTCCGGAATTCGGAGGAAGCGCGGGATCTCGACTGGCAGGGACTCGTCGCCGATGGCGACGCCATTCTGGTCGAGTGGCCCGAGAGAGCCGCGGGCTGGGTGCCGACTCCAACCATCCGATTCCGTCTCCATCACCTCGCCGACGCGGCGCGCCGCGGTCTGGAGCGCCTCTAATGTGGCTGGCGATTGATACGGCCACCGATCGTGCCTCGGTTGCGCTCGGCCTTCCCGGATCCGTCCTTGCCGAGGAGGAAATCTCTGGCGCTCGACGTCACGCGTCGCAGCTCCTCCCAGCGATTCTTGAAATCTTGCGCCGCGTGGGGGCTCGTCTTCCCGAAATTGAAGCGATTGTGCTTGCCGATGGACCGGGCAGCTTCACAGGGCTAAGGGTCGGCGCCGCCGTCGCCAAGGCTCTGGCGGAAAACCAACCGATCGCGCTCTGGAGTACCCCATCGCTGCTCTCCTCGGCCGCGGCGTTAGGGCACGACGGTCGCCTTGTGCTTGCTATTGGCGATGCGCTGCGGGGTGAGGTCTTTGCCGCCGCCTACCGAGTTACCTCGGGCCGGGTAGATACAGTGCTTGCACCCTCGGTCCACCGGCCTGACGAGCTCAACCTTTCCGGCCTCGTGCCCGAGGTGATAACCGGTCCCGCCGCCGACCGGATGGACGGAGTTCCAGCCTGGTCGTCGGCTGCCACGTTGCTTCGCTTGATCGGGTTATCGGGGGGAGTCTGCCGGATTAGCGACCCCCGACGGTGGGAGCCGGACTACGGCCGGCCCGCCGAAGCGCAGGTTCAGTGGGAACGAACCCATGGACGACCGCTACCGAATCCGGCCAGCGTCTCCGGCTGACGCGACCACCCTCAGCATCCTCGAGCGTCGCTGCTTCAGCGACCCGTGGAGTGCCGAGGGATTTCGTGAGGTCTTGTCCGCGCCGGTCTGCTTCGGGCTCGTAGCCTCTGCAGGCAAGGAACTTCAGGGGTACTTTCTGGCTCGCCTGGTGGCGGGCGAGGGTGAAGTGCTGAACCTCGCGGTAGATCCCGACCATCGCCGACGGGGGGTAGGCGGGACTCTCCTTGAAGCGGGCCTCCGCGAACTCCAACTTCGCGGAGGGCGGGAAGTCTTTCTTGAGGTCAGGGAGTCAAATGCCGGCGCCCGGGCCATGTACCTCGCCCGCGGGTTCCGGGTCGTCGGGGCCAGACAGCGCTATTACCGGCAGCCGGTGGAGGACGCGCTGGTTCTACACCTGCCGCTCCCCACCTCTGCGTGAATGTGCCACCGCCGATGTAGATTCTGGTTAGTGTGGAGGACCGCCCTGCCGCTAGCGTCGAGGCGTCCGCCAATCCTGCCCCGTCACGCCTGAGTGTGGAGGTTCCTGTGAGCAGCCGCAGCCTGAACAAAGTGATTCTGATCGGAAACCTCGGCGCTGACCCCGAGGTGCGCAGCACCAATAACGGGACCCGCGTCGCGACGCTGTCGGTAGCCACCAGCCGCCAGTGGAATGGTCAGGGAGGAGACAAGCAGGAAAAGACCGAGTGGCACAAGGTCATCTTGTGGAACAACAGTCGGGGTACCGGCCTGGCCGATATCGCCGAAAAGTTCTGCAAGAAGGGAGATAAGGTCTACGTCGAAGGCCGGATCGAATACCGCTCCTGGCAGGATCGGGAAGGCCAGACCCGCTACACCACCGAAATTGTCGCTTCGGACATCATCCTCTTGGGAGGGCGACAGGGTGGAGCAGGGGCCGAGTCGGCACCGGCCCGCGTGGGAGCCACTGCGGCGGCAGCCGGTCCCAAGAAGGAGGGCAAGGAAGGCTTCGAAGACTTCCCCGAGGCCCTGGACGCCGAGGACGACGACCTGCCATTCTGAGGCCCGGACACCCGCCGGTGCGGTCCGCCGGCGGGTGGCTCCCACCCTCGCTTAAAGCACGCGGATCAAGGCATGCTGCCAATGATCCAACCCCTCCAAACAGCGTTCACCGGTTTTCGCTGATGTCGGTTAACGGGTGAAACCCCAACGCTTTACGGTTACTGCCCTCGTGTGATCTCTAGATGGCGCGCTGGATGCAGTTGGCCTATATTGGCTTGCCCCCACGAACATCAAGCGAGGGTTGTGAAATGACTGGCTCTAGCCCAAGTCGCCTCTTCGCCGTCTTCGCGGCTCTGGCCCTGCCGAGCGCGGCGCTGGCCCAGACCCCCCGACCCGACTCTCACGAGGTCCGGCCGGGCGATACGCTTTGGGACCTGTCCCGCCAGTATCTCGGCGATCCCTTCCTCTGGCCTGAGATCTACCGGCTCAATACCAACGTGGTGGAAGATCCGCACTGGATCTACCCTGGTGAGGTCCTGCGACTGCAAGGTGGCGCCGATGTGGCCGCCGTGCCTTCCGAGGATACGCCGGTTCCGCCCGAACCTGGTGCGCCCGTATCGGCTGAAGCAGGCCCCGATTCCGGCATGGCGGGGGCTCCGACAGATTCCAACATGGCTGAGCCTGGCCTCGCCGAGGCCCAGGTTGGGGAACTGCAGGACACCGAGCCGGAACGTGACGCCGACGATCTTAGCGCGTTGTTCGGCCACCAGCAGCGGGCAGTGGAGAACGGTATCGAGGGCGGAATCAGCCGGCTCTACCGTCCCATTCGGGAGGACGAGTTTTACAGCTCCGGCTTCCTCTCAGAGGAACAGAAACTTCCGTTCGGCTGTCGCACGCGTACGGGGCGGCGCTCGACAACCCGGATCTGATCGTGGCGTGCGTGGTCGGAGATGGCGAAGCCGAGACGGGGCCGCTCGCAG